>NZ_NQLZ01000015.1:0-284547 GCF_002276395.1 Paenibacillus sp. 7541
CTGACCGATCATATTCATGACTCGCAAGATACTTCAGAAACTAATCGCTGGGTTAAGATATTGCCTTGAATTCTATGCCCTGCGATTCAAGTTTGAGCCGAGCCATTATCCTCAAGAACTCATAGTTACTGAACCAAGCAAATAGTCATTCAACTGTTTTCAGAAATTTAAGTATAATAATTAATTTGTACCGGTATTTAAATTGCGAATATATCGTCTTAAAAGAGCATAAATGGTTAAGCCTTGAAGTCACGATCGCCTTTTTCCGATCCCAAATAAAAATCCGTTAGGGTTTCAGCTTATGAGACACTATTAATTACTACAAGGAATTTATGGGGGAGAATTGTCCATTTCGAAACTTGCTGAAATTACTTCAGAAGATGACATGGACGACGCAGTAAAAAGTTTGCACATTTTTGTGTAGGGTATAGTAGTTCAATTAGTAATCGTAAGGTTTATGATACGTTGAACGACCTTCTTAAAGTTGAGGTCTCGCTTGAGAGGATGGAAGAAGGGGATGTTTATGAACAAATTCGGCATCTTGAATCGCTTAAGGAAAAAATGACGAAATCTTTAGCTAATAATCTAGTGGATTTAATCGGAGAGCTTGATCTTCAAGACGAATCTAATCATATTGATGATACGATTGATGAGGTTGGAATTTCAACATTTCATGCTGCCAAAGGTTTGGAGTATAAGGCTGTCTTTATCATCGCTTTGGAAGATGATATTATTCCCTCTAGGAACGATGAGGCTGAGGAGCGACGTGGACTTTATGTTGCAATGACCCGATCGGAAAGCAAATTGTTCCTGTCTTCTTCACAGCAACGTGAAAGTCGCCGTGGGGGCAATGATATCGAAAAGCAACCCAGTCGATTTCTTAGTGAAATATTATTGTAAGTGCAATAAAGTCTTCGAATTAGGCCCGGTCTCGAATCTCATCGAAGTATGCTGCAGTATCGAGGGATTGAAACTAGAATAGATAAAAATTTAATACTATTTATCTTCATTATATTGATTTTATTTGATCAAGCATCTAGGAGTAGTCATCAAAAGGTCACTCAGGGGTCACCAGAAGATCACCCAAAGGTCACTCGTGGGTCATCAAAAGGTGACCCTTATCACTTAAGTGACGAGGACTTTTCTATCCCTCCAACTCTTTGCTAACCCACACAATATGAGTTTGTAGTAATGATGCAGAAATTGACGGATAAATTTTTGGGGTAAAGGGATGGTTGGTATTGTCAAACGGAGTTCAATCATAAAAGATTGCTGTTGGAGTGAGTATAGCTAATCTTATGTTATAGTGCTGCTACCGGTAACATAAAGATAAGACGGCTTACGGATGATACAACTCTAAAAATTGCAGAAGTTTTTCTTTTTCCACATTTGCCATAGCCCCTATTTTCTTTTGAATCATTACACCTGCAACATCTGAATCAATTGTGTCCGAGTTGTAAGGTATCATCTTGAAAAATTCAACTAAGGTCAGATTCAAAACTGAGGTTATCTTCTCTAGGCTTTCAACGGATGGACTTATTTCTCCACGTTCGATTTTTCCAATATGAGTAGAGTGTAGTCCGCAAAGATGTGCTAACTCTTCAATAGTATAACCGCGATGTTTTCTTATAGTTCTAATAATATTTCCAATAGTTTTTTTTGATGTTTTCATGAGTCTTACACCTCGGGATTAACATAACGTAATCAAGATGTAGCACCAAGAGATTAAATGGTATATGGATATACCAAATATGGTTTATTTTCTACGAGATATAGTCTATATTAGGAAAAAGAAGAAGTACTCTTTAGGTAAGTGTCTAGGGTAATCGGTTCTTTGTCGGTACTGCTTATATTGGGTAACTCGAGATTGAATAAATGATTGGGGAATGATGATGAGAATTGTACTTAGAGACATACCATCAAGTGCACTCTTTTATAGTGAAAAAGATGGGTCATATACTGTCTTTTTGGAGATGGAGAACGGATGTGTAAAGGATCCCATTACGTGTTTGCGCCAGAACTCTAATGGAGATAAAGAATTTATGGAAAAATATTACGAAGACATGCTTCCGTATATTGATGATGTAGTAATTAAACGATTGTTAATAGAATCAATGATTATTGATACTAAAATCGCCATTGAGCACTACATAGACGCAATAAATGATGCAACGCCGGAGGAATTAAATCGAAAAATCGGAGAGATTGACCCAACAAAATGGTGGACATCGCTTTATCCTACTCGATTAGAGTTATATACCGAGCATATTTCTAATGAAAAGAAAGCACTGAAAAAATACAAGGAAATGTTAAATAAGCTAAAGGGGAAAGAGGAGTCGGTTGATAACAACAATTTTAAGTTTTCTTAGCTAGGCAAGAGAAAGCACTCTCGGTTAAATTTTTATTAATGTAAAATGAAAAAACGCTTCCGCTTATGTTAAAATGTCTAATGGGGACTAAGCGTGGTCACCGGAAACAAGCGATCTACGAGAGGGCGGTTAAACCTTTATCTCGACAGGTCGCTTGTTTTTTAGAACTAAAGTAGGAATTCAATTTGAATCTTTGATGGAACACCACTAAGGAACAGAACAGTTGGTACACTGTTTTAATCAATACCCGATCCTAAATAATATTTACGTATTTTTAGAAGTTCAGTTTTAAAAAAGCAGTTGCCAAAGGAGATTGTGGGATGATTTTTGAGATAACTAGGGAAATGGCTGAGAAGATAAGAAAGTGGGACTCATGCCTAGCAGTTGATGTGTCAGGAGGGAAATTTGCTTATATATTCATCCCGACGAGTATTGGACTAGTCATCAAGGTTCGATGCGACGTGTGCAACAGGGAATTGGATCTTACGGAAGATTGGGGGTAAACTTTTTTCAACTGTTCATGCCGAAATAATGCTAAAGAGTTTCGAACAGAAATTAGAAATACGGGGATTGAAAATGATAATTTACTTATCCGAACTTGTTGAAAACGTGTCGAGAGTAGTTTGATGACAATTTAACAACAACTGCATATGGGTGTAGAATTGGTAAGCGTTATCCTTTGTGTGATATCGAAAATTTCTTAATAAGATAGATATTCATAGCCTGTCTTATTGAAAAAGAAGATGTATGCTGTATAATAAGGTGAAGGGTTTAGCCTCGATGCGAGGCGGAACTTTGCAGAATGAATTAAATCAATTAATCTCATATGGAAGTAGCTATGGTCATTTTTTACCCTATGGGAGACTTTAGCGGTACAACTTCAAGTCACGCGACGCATGAAGAAAATAAGAACGGAACTCGTGAGAGACCGTCTTTTTCCTCATGCGTCTTTTGTTTTTAACTTTTGGAAGTTTCGAAAATACCGAAGCATTCGACGAGATGGCGATCCGAGATATTCCGCTATTGCAAAGTAAGTAGGTTAAGTTGACCTTTTATGTACCTACCTGAACAAATGGACTAAACTTTAAAAATATTTAGGGGGGAAGTGGCTATTAATGAAAGTTCAAACAATCCAAACCGGTACAGGCAAGCGATATATAGTACTGGATAACAACTATAAAGTTATTGAACCAGTATTGAAGTATCTTAAGTATTTGGACTCTTTGGAAAAATCGCCATATACTTTGAAAACTTATGCTCATTTTTTGAAAATATTTTGCGAGTATTTGGAGGAAAAAAGACTTACCGTTTATTCAATATTTGATGCAAAACAAGGAGTTATTGAAATTCTTGTTGATTATATTGGATGGCTTAAAGGTAGTAACACCCAATCAAATATTAAGGCTTTTCAACGTAATAGAAAGACAAGATCGAATGCGACTATTAACAATATGATGGTAGCAGTACAGGGTATGTACACATTTCTAGCTAATAACAAAGAGATACCTAAGGTGGAATTTTACAGAGAAAAGATGAAAACTATTACAAGTTATAAAGGCTTCTTACATGAGACTACTAAGAAATCTACAATACGCGAAAATATTCTGAAACTAAAAACAGTTCAAGATGAAAGCTATGAGTTTATTACACGGGAACAATATAATAGTTTATTCAGAGCTTGTAATAACCGTAGAGATAAATTGATTATAGCATTGATGTTTGAGTGCGGATTAAGGATTGGTGAAGTGATAGGTTTACATATTGAAGATTGTAAACCACAGGATGGTAGCATTTACATCAGACATAGGGATAACTTACCCAATGATGCGAGAGTGAAAAACCATTCTGAAGGAGTAGCGTTTATGCCGGATTACGTTATAAGTTTATTGATAGACTATTTGACAGAAGATATCCTGAATATCAGCAATGATATGCTATTTGTAAACCTTTATCGCGGAAATATTGGTGAAGCAATAAAAGTAAATACAGTAGAGGATTTATTTAAACGTTTATCGCTGAAAAGTGGAATAAAAGTACATCCACATATGCTGAGACATGGTTTTGCAACTGAACGTAAAAAATCTGGTATGGACATGATAAGCTTGAAGGAACTGTTGCGACATGATCAAATACAAAGCACAATGATTTATACACATGTAACGAATGAGGAAAAACGGGATATGGCAATTGAGTTTTACGAATCTAAGCAAGAGTCTGCAGAATACATGAAGAGATTTACTCAAGGGGTGTCTGGATGATAGAGAAAAAAATTATTAATCTTGAAAATGAGCGGTTTTGGAAACAAGATATTCTCAAAATGTCGGAATGCCCCCAAAATAATGTGCGAGTGTATTTTTGTGATCCAAGGTACATCGAGTTATCAACATTTGATCTACAAGGATTAATAAGCGAAGAACTAAAAAAGGAGATTAAAGGGTATTTAAAATCTGTAACCACTGAATTAGATATGTCTAGTAAAAATAATAGAAGAAAATATATATATCCGATTCGCCATTTGATTGAATACTTTAGCTATAAAGATATTTTAACAATCAAGAACATATCAGGGGAAGTCATCAAAAAATACGAAGACTTTTTAATAAAAATTGGTGTTGAAGATGGATATAGGGATAAGACAAACAGAGCTTCGAATAATCAAAAGATTATATGGCGTGTCTTTAGGTTTGCGTTAATAAGCTTGTCTGAGAAAGAGCAATTTACTTATGATAGATGGCTTATTGACAAGCAAAATGTATACTTGGGAAATGATAGCGGCATAGTTTCTTTTGCGGGTCTATCGGAGAGCATAAAAAATGATCTCAAAAATTTTTTCGTTCGATTCGAAGAAAGATATACACAAAAAAATACATTTAAAGCTCGAATTTTGTATCCAATTAGACTTTTAATAGATTACTGCATAGATTATGAAATAAATGAGATTAATAAAATAAACATGGACCATTATAAAATATATCTAGAGCGAAATGGTAGGGAAGTTTACCTAAGTAAATCAGACAGAAAGAAAATCGGGCCGAATGTTAATATTCTAAATTTATTGTGGGTTTTTCAAGATGAAAAAATTAACCCATTTTTTTATGATCGTGATTTTTGGGATCTAACAAAGTTGAAAATAGAAGAGAGCAGGATTAATCTGATTTCTCTAAAGGAAAGCATTTCCTTTCGTGACATTACAAATGAAAAAAATAAAAAATTACTGCAGATATACATTAGGCATCTATTAGAAAATACCTCACTCACATTAAGCACCATTCTAAAAAAGCACTACATGGTTAAACGAATTATGGTTAATTTCGAAAATGGGATCGAACTGCCAAGAGAAGAAATAATTAATTTCATTAAAACGGAATATGGGGAAAAAATGCAAGGGTCAATTTTAAATGATCTTAAGGATATGCTTTTCTATTTATATGAAACAGGTAATATTAATGATCCGATACTATACCAAACGGATTTAATAAAGGCTAATAGAAAGCATGTGAACCGGACTGTCGATGAATATGTTGTTAACCAAATTTTTAATATTCTAGACAAGATTCCAGACGATCTAAGGTTAATTTATTTAATTATTTATTGTACTGGGGTCCGTGTCAGTGAAGCTCTAACAATTAAATCAGATGCATTATTCATTAATTCGAAAGGATGCTTACTAAAAACTTATTCTACAAAAATGAAAAAGTGGCAGTTCAGTGCTATACCTATTGAATTGTATGTCATGATAGATTCCTATATAAAAGAAAACTGTTATGAAAATAACGTGGAATACGTTTTTAAGTCAAAAAGGAATCCTGATTTGCCAATGAAATCGGGTTATTTTAGGGAGAAAATACACAAGCAATTTGAAGATCATGAAATAAAATCCTCAACTGGGGAGCGCTATAGAATCGATATTCACGGATACAGGCATAGGCTAGGAACAGAGATGCATGAACATAGAATTTCACCGTTTATTATCCAGAAAGCATTACATCATGAATCAATTGAAATGACTATAGCATATATCGATATTATAGAAAATGAAATTAAAGAAAGCTACAAAGACTTTTATGACAAAAATGGTGATAAGATAGTTCCTGATCCTGAAAGTGAAAGGATTGTTTTGAATTATTTAGACAAAGCGTTTAATATGCAGGCCCTTCCGAATGGAATTTGCACACTCCCAGTAAAATTAGGCAAATGTGAACATGCAAATGCATGTCTTACTTGCAATTATTTTGGTACAAATGAAAAATATTTGGATATCTTAAGACAACAATTAATAGAAACAGATCATATTCTTGATGAGTCATATAAAAATGACTGGGTAATGCAGATAGCTACAAATGAAGAGGTGAAAAAGAACCTCGAAAATTTAATTGCAAAGTTAGGGGGATAAGCTTTGAAGACTGCGGTTAATAGCAATGGGGATATATCGTTTTTATACGAAAAATTGATGGATAGTTTAGAATGTGAATCGTACCTTAAAAAAGATACGTGGATATTTATGGAAAGTGATGTATTAAAAAAGAACATGAAAAATAATGAAAGAATTATTACCATCAGCAAAAACAGATCTTTTGATTTTACTATAATACAAAACGATAAAATTAGAGATGAAGTAAAATTCTTTTTTGCAAAACAATTGATGCAGGACAAAATGTGCCCCGAAATAAATTATCTTTATAGTGAGTTCAAAAGAATTTTTCAATACCTTTCAAATGAAAAATTTTCGCATGCACAGAGCTTACTTAACTATGACAAAGAGGAACTGCTGAGCGATTTTAGAAATACTCTTGAAAGAAATCAGCAATCAACCACGACAATCGCTAAAAGGATAAATAAAAATATTAAAATGGACATTTATTTTGTAGACTCTGGAATTTTGAGATCACTAAAAAAAATGTATGATTATTTATACCAAGAAATAGTTGAAAATAAGAAAGAATACTTTGAGCGCGATAAGTGGGTATTTTCAGAAATGCCTTTTAAGGTTAATTTGGAAGACTTCTCTGCAAATAAAAGCATTTCTTTTACTAAAATAGCCCAACCAGGAATAAAGAAGATGATTAAGAAATTGTGCTGGCATGAACTAAAAATGACAGTAGTTCGTACGGCAATAATGCGCGTTTATTCTTTTACTAGTTTTTCTAGATATTTAACGAAGAAGTTTCCGTTTGTAAACAACGTAGAAGATATTACTTATGACATGCTGCATAATTATGTAGCGTATTTAAAAACAGAAACTGGGCTAGGACCTGCAACAATTAAAGGGAGAATAGAGGCTGTCCATAAACTATTTGAAACGATTAGGTTTATGAAGTGGGCCGAAATAGATCCTAATGTAAGGATAAAAAGCGACGATATTGTAAAAGTGATAGATAAAACTGGTGACCCATATACAGAAGAAGAATTAAGGGAAATAAATCGTCATTTAGACCAAGTTCCAATACAGATTGCAAGATTACTATGTGTTCTTCAATACACTGGAAGTAGAATTAGCGAAATATGTTCATTTAAAATTGAAAATCTCAGAAAGAGTGAAGATGGAAGAGATTATTTGACTTATAGACAGTTCAAAACAAATAAATATAATGTTATTCCCGTAGAAGGAATAGTTTTGGAACTATTAACGGCGGCTATAAAGACCTCTCGTGAGTATCACGGAGATAGAGCTATATATATTTTTTCATTAGAGAACAACAAAATCATTAAACCAAATTTAATTGATCAAAAACTAAAGCGTTTATCGTATAAGTGGGAACTAAAAGACAAGAGTGGAAAGCCTCTTAATATTAAAGCACACAGGTTTAGAGATACGGTTGCTACTAACTATGCTGAACTTGGAATTGATCCAATTGCGATTTCAAGATTGCTTGGTCAAAAAAGCGTAGGTGTTTTAAAACATTATGTCGAGATTCACAACGATATATATTTAGATGCTATGCAACCGCTTTTGGAAAAACAAAGCCAAATGATTAAAAATATTGGACACATTGAAGATGTGCCTAAAGCTGAGGTAGAAGACACTATCGCCATTCCATTGCCGAATGGTTCATGTTATAAGCCCGCAAGCAGTGGATTATGTCAGCATGCAAATTGCTGTTATAATTGCAAGATGTTTCAACCGGATTCTAAGTATATACATGTCTATAAGAACCACTTATTAAGAGCGAGACAAGATTTGGATATTGCGAAGCTTAATGGCTACGATAGGATATTGCAAATAAATCAGGATCTTGAAAAATCCCTTATTAGAATTATTGAGAAAGTAGAAGAGGAAGGAGTATTATGACGAAAAGAAACACTTCTGCTATAGTAGCAATGGCAAAAGATAAAACATCTAAAAAAGTAGAATTGGTATTACTGGAAATTAATAAGATGCAAAAGAAAAATGAGAAGGTTACAATCTATTCTGTATCAAAAAAAACAGGTGTCTCTCGTTCCTTTTTGTACAATAACCAAGTTTTGTTTAATAAGATTGATTCAATTCGTAACAATGACACAAGATCCGAAGATACAATTCAAACTATTGTTGAGGCACAGAAGCTTAAAATAACAAAGCTTGAAAAGGAAATTGCTGAATTAAAAAAGAATGAAAACTTCAAAAAAAAATACGAAGATCTTTTAGCCCGAAATAGGGAATTGAAAAAACAACTGGAGGTTGCTTACTCATACTAAGTCAGCGCTTTATCTTTATAATAATAAATCTAGGTGGATGAAAAAATGTGCGTGAGCAAATTATGGCAGGGTAGTTGAAGAATTCGCATATAGTAATTAACAGAATAACGATACTGAATTAACTCAAAAGGCGGGTGATAAAATGAGGATGTTTAGCAAGCTTTTTGGGAATAAAAAACAAGAAAAGCAGAATGATAGTCAAAAAGTTTTAAAAGAAAAAAAGGAATCACGAAAACGGGATAATAAACCAGTTAATGAAGTAAACGATGTTGGCATAGGTATGGGATTATCTTTTAATATCTCATCTGACGAAAACGAAAAATATGGGATCTCTATTTCTTCATCGCCTGTGGGCGTTTCTACTGATAGTACAGCCACAGATTTTTATGTATATGAATGGTTTATCAAAGATACCGGTGAAATCTTTTATGTCGGAAAAGGGCGTGGCAATCGCTATAAAACGTTCCACGAACGAGCATACGAAGCTGAAAAAATTCGTAAAATGTATGATACTGCCTCTCGCTTTATTGGAACGGGATTAACTGAAGAACAAGCAATAGAATTAGAGAGCAAAGAAATAACGCGAATATTAAACGAAACAAACGATAGACTAACTAACCGCATAATCCCGCTCTTCACTAAAAGGGATAACGGATACGGTCGCAGTCCTAAAACACCTGAATTACAATTTGAAACAGCTCCCCATTTTTACGCAAGTGAGATAGAAGAACATTACTTTGGAATAAAACCCCGATCATTTGATGAAGTTAAGTGTGAAAATTTAAAAGCGGTAGTCTTCATCACTCGAAATGTAAGAGATGAAATTAGTATTATTTATGGCGGGAAGTTTGACAAATACCAAGATGAAACAAAGGCATTATTGTCAATAAACGGCAGCAAAATACTTAAAAGCAAATTTGCGAAATCAGTTACTGCTTGGGTATACATTGGTGATGATTACGTGATGAATTATGAAAACGACCAAGAGCAAGCATTAGAAAAGCTAGGGCGGAACATACCAACTTATCATTTAATTGATGTTTGGAAGTTTTTAAAAGAAAACTTTGGCGAAGTTAATACAGTTTTAGAAGAAGAGAACCCGATTATTCCAATCCACAATAGGGTTTCACTAAAAGAAATAAAGAACCTATACGATTGGGAAAAGGGATTTGACGAAGGGATGCCATATTGGGAAAAAGGCGATAAGGAACGAAAAGCCGGCAACCTTGAAAGAGCTATTGAGTTATTTGATATAGCACGATACAACGGCTACAATGCCCCAGCATTATATACATCGTATGCAATGGCATATCGAAAACTTAAAGACTACGAAAATGAAATTGCTATCATTGACGAAGCGATTGAACGTTTACGGTCAGAAAAAATTAACGCAAATGAAATTACTATTATGGGATTAAAAGAACGTCGGGCAAAAGCTCTCGTATTAAAACAAAAAAATAGTTCGGAACGTTAAAAGAGTTTCTTCAAATAAGACAGGTCGCTGAAAAACCAGCGCCATTTGCTTTTGGTGAAAAGAATTAAGAAAAAACAAGACGGGTCTGTATTCTTGGTAAATAATATTGAGTATTCCATTAACGGGCGCGACTGCGGAATACCAAGAGCCTAATTACTCATCCAATTCAGCAGGGATTAGGCTCTTCTATCTTTCAAAAATCCTAACGTTGTAAAATCCGCTGCATTTTCCTGATGATACTCCTATAGGGGGCTATTGATGCTATAATTTCATGGGAGAAGGGAGAGAATCTCTATGTCTTTAATTTTTAATATAACAAGTTTTGAAGGCTCGCTTAATTTTTTGAAAGATTATTTGGAGATAGATCCTAAAAGTGTGATTGAGTACGTAAAATCAGATGACAATGATGTTGATGTAGATGATTTTATTGATATATTTAAAATTTCATTAGATAAGTTAGAACATGAGAATATAGAAGCCGTAGCACTTCATGTAACTTCTAATGATGACGATTGTAAGTCTATAAAAAATACCGGTTTACTAAATTTACAACAGGCATTAACTATGAATACACCAATAAAGAAGTATCTAGGAGAATTTCAAATTGAATTTGATGTGTCTAATAAAATAATGTGGGTTAAGGGTAATCAGTTCGATATTACTTATAGCAGCAGTTGGTCTGATGATAAGGATGAAAAATTAGACAGTGTTGCTAGAAAAGTGTATTTTGATCACCAAATAAACGGCTTCTTTAGTATACAAGATGCTAAAGATTATGGTGGAAGAGTTCATGAGAGACCAGAAATATTGCATAATCTGAAAGAATTATTTAAAGCTGATGTTTTAGAAGATCGCTGGAAACAGATTTGTAAACCATATGTTATTAAATATAAAGCACCATTAGATTACTTTACTTACTACTCCTTTTATTCAGAAAAGCACGAGTATGAGGAAGACTATGCAGAAAAAACAGCTTTGAAGGTCTGGTTAATTAATAAGGCGCTTTATGTTGTTTGGAACATGGCTCACAAAAGAATGATGCCAAAAATATTTGCTTACATGAAGCCAGAGGTTAGTATTATTCCGAAAAACTTATTAGGGATTATTCCACTTGATGTTAGTAATTAGATGGATAATTTTATAAACTAGGGTTTATTAAGTAAAGAATGAATCGAATGAATCGATCATGCCGGAGTGAGCAATTTGACGATGCTTTAAGTGTGGAATATTCAATAACGAGAGAAATTCGAAAAAGGACCGCGTAGCGTAGCCGGTAGTATAATTAAATTATACTATGAAACAATAAGAAACTCATTTTCCACAATCGGGCCCGGTTGGATTATGACATTTTATCTTTCAAAATCCTTATTAACGTATACCTGCATTTTCCAAGCGTAAAAAGCTCAAATAGCAAGAAGCTTAAAGAAGGACGTGCTAGAAGTCCGTGCTTGCCAACATATTCTGGGCTTCTATATGATATTAAAAGAAACGCTTTCCATGTGAAGACGAATCTCAGGTCTAACTATTCGTTTAATTTTTGGTTTGACTTTCTTTTCCCCGCCAGTAAAGTCGCCCGAAATCTGCGATAACCGCATAAGGTGGTAAAAATCATCCGCCGTATTCATTCATTACTAATACAGTGAATACATGTATTTAAGGATACTATGCCGGTTACATTTGATTTCTTAGTATGTGACCTATATATAACGATAGATCTTTATTTCGCATAGAGGGAGTCTCCGACATTTCGTCATCACCTGAGGAACATGGCTGGCATGAGGAAGGCTGTGGTGTGCCAGGCGGACAAATATGGGGCACTTATCTGCATGGTTTGTTTGACAATGATCTGTTTCGCAGAGCCTGGTTGAACGGGATTCGCATGACCAAAGGCCTGCCCGCCGTTTCCGTTTCCTTCAACGCCAGGGAGCGCAAGCAGCAGGAGTTTGATCGTGTCGCCAACATCGTCCGCGAGCATCTGGATATGAACCGGATTTATGAGATTATCGGGATGAATAAAGCGACCTAACCTTTGAAGGATGCCGAAGAGCAACGCGCTTGGGCATTCTTTTTTGTTGCATTTATATGTGGAGAATGATAGTAAAACTTGTTTATATATAGGATAGGGGGGTATACTGTGTGATGTAAAAGTGCTATTTCGTAGCGAGATCAGGGCGATAACAGCACGAGAACAGTATTGATAGGGAGGTCGCAATGATAAAAAAATTAACGCTCATGGCAGTCGGTTTTTTACTTGTTTCTGGTTTGTTGACGGCATGCAAGGGGCCGGGCACGAGCGACGATCATGCCGAAGGGCATGTCGGATCCGATCAGGAAAATACGGCGGTCATATCACCAACGCATGACGATGAACATGAGGAAGGCTCGGCAGATCATAAGTCTGGCAGTCATGGAGACAACAGTCATGCCGGGCACGATAGCCACTCGGATATGCACAGCGCTGCGGGCGACAATTACACGGTGGATTTTTCGTTCAACGGGCCTGTCAGAGCAGCCGAGAATGCGGAGCTGACGCTGGAGGTAACTGACTCGGAGGGGAATCCGGTTCAAGATTTTGATATCAGTCATGAGAAACTGATGCATCTGATTGTAGTCAATGAGGACCTGTCGTTTTTTGAGCATATTCACCCTGATTATGAGGAGAACGGCAGATTTACGGTGACAACCGAATTTCCGTATGGAGGAAGGTACAAGCTGTTTGCCGATTTTGTACCGAAGGGCCAAGGTGGCATGACCGTCAGTGACTGGATGGAGGCGGATGGAGAAGTAGCGGAGCTGCAACCGCTAATGGCTGACGAAAGCCTGATCGCAGAGGTCGACGGCAAGGAAGTTGAGCTGACGCTCAGCAATACCCTCTCGAATGAGGAAGTAATTCTGACCTTTGATATCCGGGATGCGGCAACTAAGCAAGGAATCCAGGATCTGGAGCCGTATCTGGGCGCAATCGGGCATGTGGTCATCCTATCCGAAGATGCGGAGCATTATCTCCATGTGCATCCGCTTGACGGGCAGGACACCGGGCCTAAAGCCGAGTTCGTTACTTCGTTCCCAGAGAGCGGTGTTTATAAAATATGGGGGCAGTTTCAACATAATGGTGAAGTGTTCACCGTATCATTTGCAGTGGAAGTGCAGTAACGAATAGCAGCATCCGGAAATTATACAAAAGCCTCCCTCGTCTATGGCGTCACAGCCATGGACAGAGGGAGGCTTTTTGTACCGCAAGAAGCTCGCCCGCAAGAAGCTCGCCCGCCTGCCTATGCGTCAGCGGGCCCTATGCATGTTCACGCGGCAGCTCCAAGATCTCCACGCCATATGGCGGAAGGGTCAGCTCCCGCCCGCTAACCTCACCGGTCAGCAGGCTCGGATACGCTGCTTCAAGCTCGACAACAGCTTCCTCTCGGCTCAAATTGAGCACGAATAGATAGGATGCTTGTTCACCTGTACGCACGGTGAGCTGCACGCCTTCCGGGAGCTCCTTGTCGAAACAGCTGAGACCGGCGACCGAGGCGGCTTCACGGAGAAGCCGAATCAGGTATGCTTCCTCCGGCTGGGTTCCGGTATAATACACCGTTCCTTCTCCGAAGCGGTTGCGCGTAACTGCCGGAGTGCCGCAGTAAAAGTCATCGTTGTACCATGCAATCGGTTCAGCGGTCTGCGGCACGAGCAGATCATTCCACTGTGAGCAAGCATAAGAAGCATCACCGGTCGTGATGATATGGGCATCCTTGCCAATGGGGTCATACTCGGAGACGGTTACCCCGGCACAGCGCGAGAGGAGCGCAGGCAGCTGCTCCATATGACAAATATTGTTCATCTGCTTCACCCCGGATCGCGTGGTCAGAATGACGGTGCCGCCCGAAGCGGCGTAGGACTCCAGCCGCTCGGCCAAGGCTTCGTCCATCAAATAGAGATGAGGGGCAATGACAAGCTTGTAGCTGTCCAGCTGGGCATCGGTATGAATGACATCGACCCCGATGCCAAGCTTGGTTAGCGCCTTGTGCCACTGCTTTATATTTTCATAATAATCGAGCCCCTCGGACTGTTTCTGAATGCCCATGGAGAGCAGCTGGTCGCTTGCGTACAGTATGGCCGCCTCGCTCTGTACGGTGGTGCCTGACAGATTAGCCGCGGCCTTGTTGACCTCCTCACACAGCTGTGTGAACTCCTCGAAGCGACGTCCCGGCACGTTGCTGTGGTCGATCAGGCCATGCCAGTACTGTTCAGCCCCTTGAAGCGCGCTCCGCCAGCGGAAATGAACGACGGTGTCCGCGCCTCTGGCGATCGTCTGCCAGGCAAAAGCTCTAATAAAACCGGGCTGCGGCGTCCGCCACATCGGGAACCAGCAGCCGGGAGGTCCGCTCAGCTGCTCCATAATCCAGAAGCCCCGTTGTTTGATCCCGCGCGTCAAATCCAGGGACAGCGCGCCGCTATAAGGGCCAGTAGAGGTCTTGTCCGGCGATGTATTCGGATAATAATCGAAGGAAGCAAAGTCCAGCTCTTCGCCAATTTGATGCAGATCGAGCTTCTGCGGATAGCTGTGGAAGTTATGCGTGATGTAATGCTCCGGTGCAAGCTTCCGTATCAAAGCGATTTGCTCCTGTTGGAATTGGGCAGCCGAAGCCGACTGAAACCGGTAATAATCCAGCAGGTAAGACGGATTCTGGAATGGAGATCCGCCAAGCGGTGTCGTAATTTGAGTCCAGTCATTGAACTCGCCGCTCCATACGACCGTTCCCCAGGAACGGTTCACCTCGTCGAGTGTTTCATATTTCGCTTTCACCCACTCGCGAAAACGTTCATTACAGGCGGTGCAGTGGCATTCCAGCAGCCAGTATTCATTGTCGATCTGCCATCCCTCCACGGCCGGGTGGCCCGCATAATGTTCGGCAAGCCTGTGCACGATGCGGCTGGCATACGTGCGCATGGAAGGGCTGTTGAAGCAGCGGTGGCCGCGGACTCCCGCATGTACAGGCTGTCCGCTGGCGGTGATCGGCAGCACGTCCGGGCAGGAATCGGTTAACCACCGCGGAGGGGTGTTCGTGGGCGTGCCCAGGACTACCCCGATGTCGTGATGATGAAATAGATCTACGGCCTGGTCCAGCCAGGTGAAGTCAAATTGACCTTCGGCAGGCTCCAGACGGCTCCATGCAAATTCGGCTAATCGCACAATTTTGACACCTGTTCTCTTCATTAGAAGAGCATCTTCCTCCCACATTGACACATCCCAGTGCTCGGGATAATAATCTACACCCATTCGAAGACGGGACCAAGGTTGCAAATCCGGCATATGATCATAGCTCCTCTCGCGCTTTATTCGCGCCTGTTCTGTCTCTTTTATTGTATCGGAACGAAGCTTGTGGACCTAACAAGATTTTGTTGCTTAATAGCACAATATTGCGGTTTAGGATAAAAGGGGGACATCCTTTATCATCCTTGCGCTGGGGCTGCTCCTTCAAGAACAAGGAATGGGGCAGCCGTTTATGAAGGTTCGCCGTTATTTAACCCAGCCTCTAACTCCAGTGGTTGTTTATGTTATGTGAATAACAGGACCTGATGGTGGGATCAGGAAATGATTTTAATGAGAATCATAATTATAAAATGAATTTCAGGGTCTCCGTCGTAAGCAGTTTGCGCGGAAAATTATCATTTTTGTAACTAATTGAGACACCCATTTCATCACTGAAGAAACAGGTTCCTAAAAAAATAGGCGATACTTACCACTTGAACGCGAAGGTCGTTGTTTTAAAATAATACCCATCCCGGTACGGGACTCCCTTCTTATTTTGATCAAAAGGCGATTTGTGGAAACCCTATGCAGGACGCGGTTTTCCCTCGTTTCTCTGTATGACTTTGGTATCAATTTTGTAATATATATGGATAATGATGTAAAAACGACCGTAACTTTAGAAATTTTCTTGCGTTTAAATAATCGATTCGCTTCCGTCCGAGCGTGTTCATATGCAAGCTCGCAATACGGGCCGGCCCTTACATGTTCTGTCATCCATAGCCTTTTAAACTTACATAAGGGGCCAGCGCTACAGACGGCGTTAGAACGGTTTCAAGCGGACGAATACAGAAGAATAAGACGAGCAGACGCCTTTTATGAAAAAAGAGTGGAAAATTCCATATTCGATTCTTTATGACTATTATTGTCAAAATAAAAGTTGGTAAAGAAGGAATATGGCAACGGGACGATATCGGCTATAGAATGGCGATGTAGCTCAAACGTCGATTCAGCCGGTATGTGGCCATGAACATGTCACAGAAGGAGAAGGTGAAAGACGAGACGATGAGCAAACGTAAATGGATAGTCGCAGTATGCTTGCTTACGGTGATGCTTCTCTGCGGTGTCGCTGTAATATTCGGATGGATGCGTCCGTCATTGCCCGCTTATGCGGATGCAGATGGAGTCCAGATGAAGTTCAAAACCGAAGGCACAGAGTTTCAGGTGTATGACGAACATGGAAACTGGCAGACGATGTTTGCCAAGGGCGTCAACCTGGGAGCGACGGTACCGGGGCATTTTCCGGGCGAGATGCCAATTCGTGAGGAGGACTACCTGCGCTGGTTCCGGCAGATCGATGAGATGGGAGCGAATGTGATCCGAATTTACACGGTCCATAACCCGGTCTTCTACAAAGCGCTTGTGAAGTACAACCATGATAAGGGAGAAGACGCCCTCTATTTCATGCAGGGCATCTGGTCCCCGGAGGAGCAGCTGATTGAACGTCAGGATGCCTATGATCCGGAAATTGTCGAGATGTTCAAGCAGGAGATTGAAAAAGCAGTCGCAGCGGTATACGGGGACATCACATTGGAGGAGAAGAAGGGCAGCGCCAGCGGCAAATACACGGTAAACGCAGGCAAGTATTTAATGGCCTGGCATATCGGTACCGAATGGGACCCGGCGATGGTGGACAATACGAACCGGCTCCACGAGGATATGCCGCGTTATGAAGGGGCCTACTTCTCGGCCGTGGAAGGAGCAAGTCCGTTCGAAAGCTGGCTTGCCTCGATGCTGGACCACACCGCTGCCGCAGAGCGGAAGTACGGCTGGGAGCACCCGATAACGTTTACGAATTGGGTGACTACCGACGTGCTGGAGCATCCCGGAGAGCCGCTGTTTGAAGAGGACATGGTGTCCGTGGACGCCAGACATGTACAGCCGGTCGACTGGGAAGCAGGTTATTTTGCTTCTTATCACGTGTATCCGTACTATCCGGATTTCTTCCGGACAGATGAGACGCTTTGGACGATCCCGGATGACAAAGGGGGCTACAACACCTACAAAGCGTATCTTCGCAGACTGAAGGCCGAATTCACGGACATGCCGATTATGGTTACCGAGTACGGGGTCCCATCCTCCATCGGAATTTCCCATTATGGGCCGGGAGGACGCGACCAGGGCGGTCATGATGAAATCGAGCAGGGCAAGGTGAATGTATCCTTGACTGAAGACATATATGAGGAAGGTTATTCCGGAGCCATCCTGTTCATGTGGCAGGACGAATGGTTCAAAAAAACATGGAATACGATGCCGTTTGAAATTCCCGATGACCGGCGTCCATTCTGGCTCAATGTGCTCACCAATGAAAAGATGTTCGGCCTGCTGGCCATGCAGTCCGGCAAGGATGGGGACATCGTCATTGACGGTGATTTGTCCGACTGGGACCAGCTTCCCGAGGAGGAGGTGCAGCTATGGGGCGGAGAGGCGCCAGGCATTCGCAGCATGCGCCTCACCCATGACGAAGCTTACCTGTATATCGGCATGGAGCTGGAGCAGCCCTTTGATCCGCAGCGGTCCAGATTATTCATCGGTGCCGACACCATTGAGGGCGGGGACGTGCCTGAGAAGGAGCTGGGCGGAATCCGGATGGACGGCGGAGGCCTCGAGGCTTTGATCCAGCTTGGCAAGGACAGCGAGTCCCAGGTTGCGATTGCTCCATCCTATGATTTTCACCAGCGTCTGTATGGCAAGGAAGGATACTGGATGCTGCCGGAAGATCCGGCAGAAGGGTCCAAGGACGACCCGAAGGTGCCGGGCGGAAGCTTCCATTCCTGGAAGCTGGCGATCAGCCTGCTGATGAATCCGCCGGATACCCGCTTCTCCCATCCCTTCCTGGATGAAACCGTAGGCCTGCTCAAGCGGGGCATCAGCGATCCCGGCTCGCCGGAATTCAATTCGCTTACGACGTGGCAGTATGAGGGAAATACCGTGGAAATGCGGATCCCTTGGATGCTCTTGGGCTTTGGCGATCCAAGCTCGCTGCAGGTCATTGACTACAGTCCGCTTGGGGACAACCGGGAATTCACCACCACAACCGCGGAGGGCGTACGGCTGATTCCGTGGATTGCAGAGAGAGCCGCCGATCCGGCGGGCGAAGAGGTGCCGGACATCCCGTCAGATGCCGAAAGCACCATAAATTTACAGCATATTCCACTGTACACATGGGAGCCTTGGGAAACGGTTGGATATCAAGAGCGGCTTAAGAAAAGTTATTACGAGATGCAGGAGCTGTTCCAGCGGCTGCCTTAACGCCTATACCTAACGCTGCACCTAGATCCTATCAAAAGGAGGAAGCATCCGGATATGTTTTCAAATATAGCCTTGGCTTATGGATTTATCTATATCTGTCTGGCGATGATCACAGCAGGCATTATTCTGTTGTTCTGCATGAAAATCAAGCATAATGCAGCCCTTCGCAAAATAGAGGCATACACGGCGAAGCATCGCGACTATTTCGTATACGTGCAGATGCATCTGCACGATGATGTCAAACTGCAGCTCCCCCCCGGCAGGCTGGACCGCATCGAGGCCGACGTCATCCAGGCCAAGCTGATGGAGTGGATTGAGCAACTGAAAGGGGAAGCAAGAGAGAAGCTGCTGCTGTTGTGCCGGGAAGCCGGTTTTGTTGAGCGGGACATTCGCAGCCTGTCCAGCTTCCGGAAGGGCAAGCGGATTGAGGCGGCCTACCGTCTTGGCGGGATGCGGGCATCGGAGGCGGTGCCGCAGCTGCTCAAGCTGCTCGCCCGCACGAACTATGGCCCGCTGGCGATCATCATCGCCAGGGCGATTGCGAAGAGCGCCGATCAGCCGGAGCAGATTCGGGACATGCTGCTGCAGCTGCTGGCCAGCGGCAAGCCGATTCACGCGCTGGCGGCTGACATATTGCTGGAGACGAGGCTGGATTCGGCAAGTCTGCTGCGGCGCTTCCTTGACGACCCAGAACCAGGGCTGGTCAAGGTGGCGCTGGTGGCGATGTGGGGGCAGGCGGTGCCAAGCGCCGTCCCTACCCTGGATCGGCTCGTCGGATCGAGCGAGAAGGATGTGCGGGCCGAGGCGGTCAAGCTGTACCTTAGCTCGAATCCGGTGCTCAAGGATGCGACGATTGCCCAATTGATGAACGATCATGAATGGGAGGTTCGGGCCGCTTGCGCGCAAGCGCTTGGCCGTCTCCATGCGGCAGGCAGCATTCCGCTGCTGGCAGAGGCGCTGAAGGACGACAATTGGCATGTGCGCAACTATAGCGCAGAGAGTCTGGCCCTTCTCGGTGAGCAGGGATTTGAGACATTATGCCAGGCGGCCCTTCACGGTACGGGCCCGGCGAGGGAGACTGCCCTGTACCGGATCGAACGGATCATGGCGAAGGAAGGGAACCATGAGGAAGTGGAGCAGATGGTGGATTTCAACAAGAAAAAGCTGCTGTATGACCGCTATTTCGGCGGGGCGAAGCCGAGCAAGCGCATCGGCAAAATGGCAGGGGTAGGAGGCGATTACACTGCTTAGGGACATCCTGCTCGTTTATGGCATGACGGCAATTTATTACGTCATGATCGTTAGTGCACTTTATTTTGTAATTATGATGCTATCTTTCAGAAATATTTGGAACATTTCCAGACGTGCTGCCTATTCGGCATACAACACATTATCCGGCTCCGAGCTCGTTCCGTCGGTGTCGCTGCTGGTGCCAGCCTACAACGAGGAGCTGACGATCACCGAGAACGTGCGGTGTCTGATGACACTCAATTATCCGAATTACGAGGTCATTGTCATCAATGACGGCTCTTCTGATGACACGCTGGACGTGTTGTTGAAGGAATATGAGCTAGAGGCTATTCCGAACCCTGAAATCCGGGGGCGTCTGGATACGCAGAGAATTCGCGGCGTTTACCATAATCCGCAGTATCCGCATCTGTATGTGATTGACAAGGAAAACGGCGGCAAGGCCGATTCGCTGAACGCCGGCATTAATCTGTCGCGCTATCCGCTCATCTCGTCGATTGACGCCGATTCTTTGCTGGAGAAGGATGCTTTGATCCGGATGGCGAGAATGTACATGGAAAATCCGGAGGAGACGGTGGCGATCGGAGGAGACGTTCGGATTGCCAACGGCTGCATCATTGAGAACGGAGCGGTCAAGGAAGTTTCGCTTCCCCGCAAGATGTGGCCCATGTTCCAGTCCATTGAGTATTTGAAAGCTTTTCTGGGCGGCCGCATCGGCTGGAGCCATATCAACGGTCTCATCATCGTCTCGGGAGCGTTCGGCATGTTCCGCAAGGATTATGTCATTGCCGTTGGCGGCTACCGTGGCGGATATCCGGGTGAGGATATGAACATTATCATCAAGCTTCACCGCTATATGCTGAAGAATAAAATTCCGTATCGTGTAGCCTTCTGTCCGGAAGCGGTGTGCTGGACACAGGCGCCAGACTCGTATCATATTCTCTCGAACCAGCGCAAACGCTGGGGCCGGGGAAACCTGAAGAACATGATCGAGAATCGCGACATGCTCTTCAACCCGAGATACAAGGTGATGGGCTGGCTTACGATGCCTTACAACGTCATTTTTGAAGCGCTGAACCCTTACTTCAGAATTACGGGCCTGCTGGCTCTGCTTGGATATGTGTTGATGGATATGACCAACTGGCATGTGCTGCTTGTATTCGGACTTGTCAATTTCCTGGGCGGCTACCTGCTCAGCATCGGGGCGCTGCTGCTGGAGGAGATGGCGTTCAGACGGTACAACAAGCTGTCAGATCTGGTGAAAATGCTGCTGTTCTCGGCGCTCAAGTTTGTGGGATACCACCAGCTGGGCGTGCTGTGGAGAGTGCAGGGCCATATTCAATATTTGCAGAACAACAACACATGGGGCACGATGACCCGGCAGAGCTGGAAAGAGAAGTCCAAGACAGCTTAGACCGCAGCCAGGCCCGGTTCAATAAGATATACATTCAATAATTAAAGAGAGGTGGAGTGGATCATGTCTCAAGCTACATTGCAGCGTGTACAGTCAACAGATTTATACGACGAGCTGGAACAAGAAGCTCGCCAGCATCGAGGCAGCGGTTTTGCGCTGATGTTTCTGTACAGCGCCGACCGTCTGAGCGAGATGAAGGATGCTGTCCGCGGTTATGTGGAGCAGCTGTCCGCATCAGGCGCACAAGTTCGGGAGGATGCGGCAATGCGGACGCTGGCGGTGACGCTGCCGGGCTATTCTCTGGATGCTGCCCATTATGAGGCGCTTCTGCTGAAGCAGCTGCTGGAGGAGCAGAGGTTGGGCGAGCCTCGGATTACGCTTGCTGCCCTGACAGAACCGCCAGCTTCGTCTGTGATCAAACAGATGGCGGAAGCGACTCGCCTGAGCACCAGCTCGGATATTTATATTTATACAGAGCAGGAATCTGAAAGGGGCCGCGGCCGGATATTGATCGTCGATCAGGATGCGGCCGTGCGCGATTTTCTGCATATTCGGCTGGCGATGCAAGGATATGAAACGCTGCAGGCTGCAGATGGCCTGGAGGCGCTTGACCTGATCGTGAAGTGGGAGCCGGATCTGATGATTACGGAGCTGAACCTGCACGGGATCGACGGGCTGCCGTTCATTCATCATATCCAGCAGCTTGCGGTGAAGCATCCGCCCAAAATTGTGGTGCTGACCGAAAAACGGGTGGAGCAGACGATAAGCCAGTGCTTTGAAAGCGGCGTGGACGATTACGTAACGAAGCCGTTCTCGCCCGTCGAGCTGGACGCCCGCATCCGCCGCTGCTTGCAATAAATCGATAAGAAGCTTGTTGTCGCTGATGCTGGAGCTGGAGCAACAGACTATACACATCCAATGGAGGTTGAGTGCTTGTGAATGAGGAATACAAAACGTTATTGAACGCAATTGAAAGCAAAAAGGCTGTTTTGGGTGTCGTTGGCTTGGGGTATGTCGGGCTGCCGCTGGCCGTAGAGATGGTGAAGCAAGGATTTACCGTGGTGGGCATTGATCTGGACGCGGATAAAATCGAACGTATTTACCGTGGCGAATCCTATATCACCGATATTTCATCCGAAGAGCTTGCCGCCTGCATCGATACCGGACGTTTCAAGCCGACGACCGATTACAGCATGCTCGCGGTCATTGATGCGGTCAGCATTTGTGTTCCTACTCCGCTGAGCGAGAATCAGGACCCGGATACCTCTTACATTACGATGGTGGTGGACCAGCTGAAGCGGTTCATGAAGCGGGGAGCGCTGATCACACTCGAGAGCACGACCTATCCGGGCACAACCGAGGAGCTGATTCAGGGCGAGATGGAAAGGCTTGGATACAAGGTTGGCCAAGACTTCTTCCTGTGCTTTTCGCCGGAGCGTGTCGACCCGTCCAACAGCCGGTTTAATACGCGGAACACGCCGAAGGTGATCGGCGGAACGACCGAAGCATGCCTGAAGCTGGGCGAGGCGCTGTACAGCCAATATGTGGAGACGGTGGTGCCGGTGAGCAGTCCGAAGGTTGCGGAAATGTCCAAGCTGCTGGAGAACACGTTCCGCAGTGTCAACATCGCCTTTGTGAATGAAATGGCGATGATGTGCGACCGCATGGGGATTGACGTGTGGGAGGTGATCAACGCAGCGGCGACGAAGCCGTTCGGATTCATGCCGTTCTATCCGGGACCGGGCATTGGTGGCCACTGCATTCCGCTTGATCCAATGTATCTGTCCTGGAAGGCGAAGGGCTATCGCTTCTACAGCAAATTTATCGAGCTGGCCCAGTCGACGAATGACAACATGCCTTATTATGTCATCAATAAAACAGCCACCATTCTGAATGAATACGCCAAATCGGTCAAACGATCCAAAATTTTGCTGCTCGGCATGGCGTACAAGCCGGATATCAGCGATCTGCGGGAATCACCGGGGCTTGAGGTCTATGAACTGTTCAAGGAGAACGGAGCTGCGGTGGATTATTATGATCCTTACGCGACCTCCTTTATGAACAAGCAAGGGGAGACGGTCCGCAGCATTGAATACGATCTGTCGGCATTCAGCCGGTATGATTGCATGGTGCTTATCACCAACCACAGCCGATTTGATTATGGCACCATCGCTTCCCTTGGGGTTCCGATCCTGGATACGCGGAATGCGTTTAAAGCACATGCCAAGCCGCATATTTATAAAATCGGTCATTCCGTCCAGCACATCCCTGAGCCTGGCGAGGCGGTATTAGCCTAAAAGAATGGAGGCGAGGAATGAAGAACGTATCGGCAAGGGCAAGGTTGTTCATCTTGGCAGGGCTCACCGGACTTTTGCTGCTCGTCCTTCTTCCTCTTCTTCTCCCTTCGCCTTCGGTGAATGAGAACAAAGCGACCTGGGTGTGGGAAGCGAAGCTGATCCGCAGCCAAGCCGAGGAGATCGTCTCCTTCAGTATGAATGAAGGGATCACGACGATCTTTCTGCAAATTCAGCAGGAAGTCCGGGATGAGGACTATCGCCGTTTCAATGCGCTTGCGCATCAGGCTGGCATTGAGGTTCATGCGCTGGACGGGCATCCCGAATGGGCCTATTCGCAGGGACTTGATGAGGGGATGAAGCTGCTCTCCTGGCTGGAGCGATTTCACGCGGCATCCCGGCAGGAGGAACGGTTTGACGGCATTCAGTTTGATGTGGAGCCCTATGTGAGAGAGCGATGGGAGCAGGAGCAGCAGCAGGTCGTCGCGGAATGGAGCATCAATATGTCGGCATGGGCAAGGGAAGTGTCCCGGCAAGGGCTATATATCAGCGCCGCGGTTCCATTCTGGCTCGATAGGATTCCTGGCCCGTCCGGTTCCGGATCGTTCAGCCGCTGGATCATATCCAGAATGGATGCCATTGCCGTCATGGCCTACCGTGACGATGGGGAGCTGATGTACGAACTGTCCCGCCAGGAGCTTGAACAGGCGGATGAGCTTGGCAAGCAGGTATGGATTGGCATGGAGCTCGGCAACACGGACGAGGGCGACCATCTGACCTTCTATTCCAAAAGCGAGCAGGCGATGGAGGAGGAAGCACAGCGGGCGGCAACGCTCGGCAGCGGGCATCCGTCGTTCGCCGGTCTGGCCGTTCATCACTATCAGGCGTGGATGGATCGAAGGATGTCCATGGCGGAAGAAGAACGTTGATGTCAGTTGTGGACCCTTTGCTGCACCGTACTGAACATCACAAGCATACAAGAAATGTACATTGTTCATAAAAAAAACATAAAAGGCCGAAGACTGGCTCTTACCGAGCTGGTTTTCGGCCTTTTTTTGCGTGTTCACGGGCTTTTTCGCGCATGGGCATGAAATGAAAATGAGCACCTTTATCATTTCTGCATCAATGACCCCTGACAGCATGCTGTCAGGCTGTATAGGAATTGTAGAGAAGCCGGTCGTATACTATGAGTCGCTATGTCAAACTTCCTAGGCTGGAAAGGCGGCTCCGGTTACATTGACAGCATAGCAGGTGATTCTTTGGCGGTATATTCCATTTCTGAAATAAGTCAAAAGACGTGGTTATTGGTTGAGAGAGAGGCGTGGAAATGAAAGTTAAAGTAAAAGAGACAATGTTTTCAGGATTCCGGTTTTTAATATTGCTAACCATTATTCCGGTGTTTGGAGGATGCAGTCTGCTGGGCCATCCATCAGGCACGATCAAGGGCGAGGTCAAAGCGCCGGCCCCGGCAGTGGAACGGTATGAAGGGGATAAGAGCAGGGAAATTTCCTATGTGTACACCGCCCGAAAGGAGCTGTCCCTTACCTTTAATGGCATGGGGGACCAGAAGACGATGACAGCGCTGTTGGATGAGCTGGATGCACACGGGGTGAAGGCGACGTTCTTTCTCCCGGGCGTCAGGGTCGCGGAGGAGCCGGATATCGCCAAGGAGATTGCGGCCCGCGGGCATGAAATTGAGAATAATACGCTGAATCAGCTCGATATGAGCACGCTTGATTATGACGGCATATATAAGGAGATCCAGCTGGCTAACGAGGTCATTGAGCGCGAGACGGGCGTGAAGCCCCGCTATGTTCGCACACGATCTGGAGACTACCCAGAGGACGTTCCGCTAGCGGCTGCACATCTGGGAATGAAGGCTGTGGTCAGCTATAAAATTAATCCGCGGGACCGTGACATGCAAAGCGCAGAGGAGATCGGGGAATATGTCGCCCGGTATATGACCCGGGGCGGTATTATTTCCATGAACACGGACATCAATCCGGAAGTTGTGGCCGCGGTGAAGTATATTGCTCAGGCAGCGGAAGACATCGGATACCGGCTGATCACACTGGATGAGCTGGTTGAGAATGGCGGCGAACGCAAGCCGCTTGCATCCATTCCGGGTTATGATGCGGCCAAGATCAACCCGGACTATCACGATGCTGCTTATGAGCTGGTGTATAAAGCGAGAACGGACCGCAAAGAAGTCGCGCTTACGTTTGATGATTTCGGAAGCGACAAGACGGTAACGCAGATTCTGGATATTTTGGAGGAGCATGATGTACAGGTAACCTTCTTCCTTCGGGCAAAAGGGGTGGAGGACAATCCGAACCTGGCCCGGGCGATGCTGGAGGGCGGCCATGATGTAGCCAACCATACCTACAGTCACCCTGTTGTCACAACGCTGACTCCCGAGGAACTGCAGGAGGATGTGGTCAAGGCCCATCAAGTCATCACCGAAGCGATACAGGAGCAGCCGGTCATGCTGTTTCGGCCGCCAACCGGCGTGGTCGATGATTTGCGTGCCAAGGCCATTGCGGCAACCGGCTATCCGATCATGGCCATGTATGACGTGACTACGCTTGACTGGGATACGAGCAATACAGCGGATGACATCGTGAACGGCATTATGACCAAGACGGAAGAGGGAAGCGTCATTCTGCTGCATATGCTGGATGGCCTTCATACGATTGAAGCGCTGCCGCGCGTGCTGACAGGACTGAAGGATAAGGGATATACCTTTGTGAAAATGGCGGATATGATCGAGCATCAGAGCGGTGCCAGGGAAAGGAATTAGGGATGGGACTATACAACAATATTGTGAACCGTACCGACAAGGTTGCGGTGGTGGGGCTTGGCTATGTCGGGCTGCCGCTGGCCGTTGCCTTTTCGAGAAAGGTGGATGTTATCGGTTTTGATTTGAGCCAGGAGAAGATTGCGCTCTATCAGCAGGGCATTGATGCTACCGGCGAGCTTGGGGTGGAGCTGGCTGATAGCACCGTGGCGTTCACCTCCGATCCGGACAAGCTGAAGGAGGCCCGCTGCTTCATCGTCGCTGTTCCGACACCGGTGAAAAGCGGCAATGTGCCGGACCTGAAATTTTTGCGCGGGGCTAGCCAGATGGTCGGTCAAGCGCTGACTCCCGGATCGCTGGTGGTATTCGAATCCACGGTATATCCCGGGGTCACCGAAGAAGTATGTGCGCCGATTCTGGAAGAGGCGTCCGGGCTGCGTCTTGGCGAGGACTTCAAGGTCGGCTATTCGCCGGAGCGCATCAACCCGGGGGATCAGGTGCACCGTTTGGAGAATATCGTGAAGATTGTGTCTGGCAGCGATGGGGAGGCGCTGGATACGGTGGCCCGGCTGTACGAGCTCATTATCGAGGTCGGTGTTCACCGGGCGGAGAGCATCAAGGTCGCGGAAGCGGCCAAGGTGATCGAGAATGCCCAGCGCGATATTAACATCGCGTTCATGAACGAGCTGTCGATGCTGTTTCACCAGATGGAGATCGATATGAACGCGGTGCTGCGTGCGGCGGAGACGAAATGGAATTTCCTCAAGTTCAGGCCCGGCCTGGTGGGCGGGCATTGCATCGGGATTGACCCGTACTACCTGACCTACAAGGCAGAGGATCTCGGATATCATTCCAAAATTATTCTAGCCGGGAGGCACATCAATGACGGCATGGGTAAGTATGTGGCGCAGCAGGCGATCAAGCTTGCCGTGAAGTATCGCCTGGATCTTCGAAACGCCAAAGTGGCCGTCATGGGGCTGGCTTTCAAGGAGGATTGCCGCGATATTCGCAATTCCAAGGTCATTGACCTGATTCGGGAGCTTCGGGAATACGGAGTTCAGCCGCTGGTAGTAGATCCTTATATCGAACCGGCACACGCGTATGAAGAGTTCGGCATCGAGCTGTCGGAGATGACCGATCTTCACAGCCTGGACATGGCCATTATGGCGGTGCCGCACCGTCAATTCAAAGCTTTATCCCTCGCTGATGTGGAGCGGATGTTCGGCTCGGCGGACGAACGGATTCTGGTTGATGTGAAGGGTGCCTATAACCGGGCGGAATGCGAGAGCAGAGGCTTCCGCTACTGGAGCTTGTAAGCTGATAGATTGGAGAAATTGCTGTGATATTTAATAAACGACGCCAAAAAATGAAAGAGGTTCTGACACAGCCGCGAGCCGACCGGAGACGGTTGTCCTATGTTCCGGACCCGGAGCAGATTCGGGTGTCGGCAGATCGAAGAGGCCGACATGTCCTGGATGCTGATCTGTCCGATACCGAATACTTGGAGAAGCTCCGGATGCTTAGCCTGCGGTATGCCGCCGACTTTGACGTGCTGGTGCAACGTGAAGGGCAGTGGAGGCGGCGTGAAGGCATCCGCGCACAAGCATCGGATATTTCGGCCACCGGGCTTCTCCTGAGGCTGCCGTCCGAACATCCGGAACTGAAGCCGGGGGACAAGATCAGGGCGAGGTTCAACATTCCGCCAGGCGCAATGCCGGAGGGCTTCGAATCCGGGGTGAAGATCGACGCGACGGTCGTGCGCAGGTTCGAGGCCCAGGGCGAGGCGGGACAAGTGGAATATATGCTGGCGATGGAGTTCGCGAAGCCGCTCACGGAATACATGCAGCGCAAGCGCTGGGGATACTCGGTGTATTCCGCCAGTGCGCTTCTGCTCGGCACCGTGCTGTTCATTATGCTGCTTCGGACCGAAAGTCTGATCTATTTCAAATATAATATGGTGCTGTACTTGTACAGCTTGATTGCGGCGGCCTTTTTGCTGACTCGCTACCTGTTTGGCGCATTGTACCGGGATGTTCCGATTAACCCGAGCTATACGCCCGGCGTATCGATCATTATCCCATGCTTCAATGAAGCGGAATGGATTAAGCGAACGATTCTGAGCTGTATGAACCAGGATTATCCGGTCGATAAGCTGGAGGTCATCGTGGTGGATGACCGCTCGACAGACCAGTCGGTGGAGAGAATCAGGGATATGATCGAGACGATCCACAACGAGGCAGAGCGCTATGCAACGAAGGATCGGCTCTTCTATACAGTGCTGCCTGAAAATGCGGGCAAGCGGGCCGCACTTGTCAAAGGGGTAGAGATGGCGAAGCATGATCTGGTCGTGTTTGTGGATTCGGACAGCTTCCTGGACCCGACGGCGATCCGCCATCTGGTCCAGCCTTTCCAAGACCCGAAAATGGGCGGTGTGGCCGGACGGACCGATGTGGAGAACAAATATACCAACTCCATTACGAAGCTGCAGACGGTCCGGTATTATATCGCGTTCCGCATTATGAAGGCTGCGGAATCGTGGTTTGACAGCGTCACTTGTCTGTCCGGGCCGCTGTCCTGTTACCGCAAGGATCTGGTGCTGAAGTATGCCGACGACTGGCTGAACCAGAAGTTTCTTGGCAAGCCGGCGACATTCGGTGATGACCGAAGCATGACCAACTTTATATTGAAGGAGCATCGCACAGGCTATCAGGATTCCGCGGTCTGCTCGACAATCGTACCTTCGCGGGTCGACGTGTTTCTGAAGCAGCAGATGCGCTGGAAACGCTCCTGGCTGCGGGAGTCGCTTCGGGCCGGCGGATTCATATGGCGCAAGGAGCCGTTCATGGCGCTGTTCTTCTACGTCGGCCTGATCGTTCCGATCGCCGCCCCGATCGTTGTTGCCTACAACCTGATGTATGTGCCGATTGTGCACGGCATCTTCCCGGGAACGTTCCTGCTGGGGCTGTTGATGATGGCGATGCTGATGAGCCTGGCCCATCTGCTGCTGCGCAAGAGCAGGCTGTGGATATTCGGTTTTGTATTCTGCCTGTTCTATGAGTTTGTGCTGCTGTGGCAGATGCCGGTCGCCTGGTTTACGTTCTGGAAGTCCACCTGGGGGACCCGGGACACGCCGCAGGATGTGGAAGCCAGACTGAAGAAAGAAGCGCGCAAGCGCAAAGGCGGATTAACCGGATAACGGCATCAACCGGTGTCCGAGGATATTGAAATGAGGATGACGGTAATGGATAACAAGCGCAATCCGGCGCTCAATGTGGATAGAAAAAATCGCAGGAAAAAAATGAAGGTCGTTGTGCAGGTATTCCTGCTGGTGCTGCTGACCGCTATTTTGGTCAATACCGTATTTGATTTGAAAACGCTTGACCAGGGGATGAACAATCTGGTTCGGGACGCCAATGTGTCACAGATTGAAGATTTGTTCAAGCTGAACTTCAGCCGCGAAGGGAGTGCCTGGAACACGAAGGACAGCGGACCGCACAACCTGACGCGGGTCCAGCCTGCTCCTTACTGGTCGACCAATCATCTCCTGATGAAGCTTCGCAAGGATACCGGCGAGCGTCTGCAGTTCGTTCGCGGTGATGAAGCGCTCGCGGAGAAATGGAGCCTGCTCGACGGAGCCGCCGAGTTCGCGGGCAGCCAGATCATCGTCACTTCGCCTCCGTCCGGCAAAGGGACGGTGTATCTGAACGGCAGCGAGCAGGCGGCGTTTGATGCGACAACAACCGTCTCGGCAACGCTGCTCGGCAACGTCGTTGGAAAGCAGTCGATCTACATCCGGCATGACAGAGCAAAGTCATCATATCTCCGCGTACTGCTGGACAATAACGTCATTCGGCTGGAGCAGAAGAAGGAGGGCGAGCTTCCGAAGGAGCTGTTCACCTACAAGCTGTCGGATGTGAAGTGGGGCGAAGAAGATCTCCGATTTGATAAAGCGACGGTCTATTCCAAGGCACAAACCCAGTCCGGCGCCCGTCAGGATGAGCCGGAATACCCGATCAATATTCCGGGCAAGCGGCAGCTGGAAGTTTCGGTTACCGGCAATTCCGTACGCATTATCGCGGATCAGCAGGTCATTCTCGAGCGTTTGTCCATCGACCCTTCGATCCGCACTGGCGGCGTAGCCCTTGAAGCGCAGTATCACGAGCAGAATGAGAAGGATGACATTTATGATGCGATATTTGATCAGGTGACGGTGACCACGGAAGAGCTTCCGGATCACAAGCGTACCGTGCTGTTCACAAGCAAGCAGACCGGGATGAAAGGCGCGGCGGTGAAAGCAAGAAACATGTTTGACACCGTAGTGGATTGGGCCATTGATAACTTCTGATAAGCAGCGCGAAAGGAATGGTCCGATGAGCAAGCAGGCTATACGATGGGCTGTTGCCGCAGCTGCTCTGGCAGTGTGCATATTGGCCGTGGTCTTTGTCATATGGGGTGGAGAACAGCGAGGAGACGCCGGGGAGCCTGTAGGCTCATCGGCAGCTTCGATTTCGCTGTCCGCCTGGGTCACCGACTGGCAGTGGGAGGCAGGTGCGGAGGATTTGCAGCTTCTAGGCTCCCAGCTGGAAAGTGTTCGTTTTTTTGCGGCTTATTATGATGCGTCGGATGCGCTCCATTTTACGCCGGCATTTGCAGAGGGGCTGCCCCGCGTGCGGGAGACGGCCGTGGAGGCGGGAATACATGGCATGCTGCTGACGATTGTCAATGATTACTTCCAGGACGGCGGTGTGATCGTACAGAAGGACCCCGGGCTCGTATCCCGCCTAATCTCTTCGGAGGAGTCGCGCAGCCGCCATATCGAGGAGATCGCTGCGACAGCGGTAAGGTACGGATTCTCCGGGGTGGAGATCGATTACGAAAAGGTGCAGCCGACAGACTGGAGCCGCTTGTCCCGATTTTATAAGGAATTGTACGAGCGTCTGCGGAAGGAAGGACTGAGCCTGCGGGTGGTGCTTGAGCCTGGCGCAGATCTGGATGCAATGCGGTTGCCGGAAGGGCCGTCCTATGTCATGATGGCCTATAATTTGTATGGCGGTCACAGCGGGCCCGGACCGAAGGCGGATCATGAATTAATCCGGAAACTGGCGGGCAAGCTGAACGGTCTTCCGGGGGAGCATGAACTGGCGCTGGCTACAGGCGGGTTTGCCTGGAGTGAAGACGGCAGCGTTGTTGCCGTCACCGAGAAGCGGGCAGGAGAGCTGGCGGAGCTGAGCGCAGATGATCCGAAGCGGGATCCGGATAGCGGAGCGCTGTTTTTTGAGTACAACGATGAGCAGGGGGCGAAGCACACGGTATGGTATGCCGATGGTATTACGCTTGCGGGATGGATCAAGCAGGCGGAGGCTGCGGGCATTTCGGATATCGTGTTGTGGCGGCTGGGTGAACTGGACCCGGAAACGCTGCGGATACTGGCCGAGGACTCGTCAGGATGGCACGAAGCGGGTGATGAAGGAATGTAGCGTTAACCGAATGACACCATTGCTCGGTTACACGCCAGCCTGGACAAGGCATCCCGGACAAGACATCCGTTTTAAGGGTGGAGTTGTCCTCCGCCTTGAGGCTGTGACAATAACATATGTGGTGCTACACGCCCCGATCCTTTCTGCCTGAGCAGGAGTGAGCGGGGCGTTTTGTTATATCATCCGCTATCCATTAGGCCTGTCGCATGGAGCTGTTCAGGTAGTGAATTATGCCTATAGCGTACTGGAGCTAGATCGGATTTCTGTCGAAATTCGGTTTATCCAGCCATATCAGCCCAGGTTCATGTCGTTATTTGTCATAACAAATTTCGGGAGAATGATACTAAAGTAACGTTTTTTCAAGGGATATTGACGGTAAAATGAGTTCTCACTAGAATGTGTTATAACAAATATGAGAGTCGCAAAAAAATGGTAGTACAAATTAAGAGGCGGAGGTGATCGCGCATATGGTGGATAAGGATGCGTTGTTCTTCCCATAGAAACCATCCGGTCACAGGAGATTGGCCTGCTTGAAGGCAGGCGGTCGATTTCATGATTCCATGCACAAAGGAGGTCAAATTCTGTATGAGCGTCCCGCTAAAACCGTTAAACTCGGCGTCCGCGGAGCCGGCAACAAGCCCGGGGAGATGGACATATGCGAAGAAGCAGCTGAAACGAAATCTCGGGCTGTACATCATTATTACACCGGCGGTGCTCTATTTTCTGATCTGGCATTACTGGCCGATGTACGGCGTGCAGATCGCCTTTAAAGATTTTATGCCCGGGTTAGGCATCTGGAACAGTCCATGGGTCGGCTTCGATCATTTCGAGCGGCTGTTCAATGCTTATTACTTCTGGACTATCTTAAAAAATACACTCGGGATCAGCTTGTACGGGCTGCTTGTCGGCATACCTGCACCGATTCTGCTTGCGCTTCTGTTCAACGAGCTGCGCAGCCGCAAATTCCGCTCCTTCGCCCAAACGATCTCCTATGCGCCTCACTTCATCTCGGTCGTTGTTGCGGTCGGCATTCTGTTTTTCTTCATCTCTCCAACCAACGGTGTCTTTAACTCCATTCTCGTTGCACTCGGCGGTCAGCCGAAAGATTTCCTGGCCGAGCCTTCAAACTTCTGGCATCTGTATGTATGGTCGGGCGTATGGCAGGGCATTGGCTGGTCCTCGCTCATCTACAGCGCGGCGATCTCCGGCATTTCTCCAGACCTGTATGAAGCGGCCTATATGGACGGGGCAAGCAAGCTCCGCCGCATCTGGCACATTACGCTTCCCGGCATCATACCGACGATTGTCATTCTGTCGATCCTGAGTGCCGGCGGCATTATGAGTGTTGGCTTCGAGAAAATTCTGCTCATGCAGAACGCCATGAATCTGGAAACCTCGGAGGTCATCTCCACTTATATGTACAAAAGCGGTTTGCTGAATACGCAGTACAGCTTCTCTGCAGCCGTCGGGCTGTTCAACAACATCATTAACTTTATCATTCTGATCATCGTGAACGCGGTGGCCCGGCGAGTGGGCGAAACAAGCCTGTGGTAGAAGGCAAAGTTCATTCAAGAAGGGAGTGTGAGCCGTGCTGCTGAACATCAAGCGCACACCGGGGGAGAAGCTGGCCGATGCGATCCTCCTCGTGCTGGCGATCCTCATTACAATTGTTATTTTGTACCCGCTGCTGTTCGTGTTGTTTGCCTCGTTCTCCGATCCGCGTCAGCTTTGGGACAAGCCGCTGCTGCTGTATCCCGCGGGCTTCAACCTGGACAGCTATGCCAAGCTGTTCGAGAACAGCGAAATCTGGCGGGGCTATGGAAATACGCTCCTGTATGCGCTGACCGGGACCGCGATCAATATTGGGATGACGGTGCTCGGCGCTTATCCGCTGTCAAGAAAGCGCTTTTATGGGAAAAGGCTGTTTACGATGCTGTTTGCTTTTACGATGTTTTTTGGCGGAGGCCTCATTCCGCTCTATCTGGTCAACAAGCAGCTTGGCCTGCTGAACACAATGTGGGCACTTGTTCTGCCCGGCGCGATCAGCGCCTACAACATGATTATTATGCGCACCTACTTCCAGACCCGGATTCCGGATGAGCTGGAGGAGAGCGCGTATGTGGACGGGTGCAATGATTTTCAGATGCTGTACAGGATTGTGCTGCCTCTGTCGATGCCGATCATTGCCGTCATGATTCTGTTCTACGGTGTAGGCCACTGGAATTCCTATTTTGATGCGATGATTTATTTAACGGACCGAGAGAAATTTCCGCTTCAGCTTATTTTGCGGGAAATTCTGGTCCAGAACGATTTCAAGGAGATGGCCGGGATATCGGTGGGCGCGGAGTATGCGGACCAGATGATGGTGAAGGAAGGTCTGAAATATGCGATTGTGGTCATCTCTGCGTTGCCGCTCTTGTTGCTGTATCCGATGCTGTCCCGTTTTTTTGAGAAAGGCATTATGGTGGGTGCAATTAAAGGCTGAGGCCGGATTCATCACCGCCGGTGCGCCAAGGCTGCGCTTGCCTTATGATCATGAACGAAAGAGGGGTTAAGAGAATGATGAGAACAAGATGGTTTGCTTTGCTTGCCTGGACAATATCGTGTGCTCTGCTGCTTGCGGCATGCAGCGGCTCGGACAATACGGCAACGCCGGAGCCGGGAGAGACGGACGATCCAGGAACGATTACGCTGAAAATGGTCAAGCGCGGATACACCGACGTCCATCCGCCTGCAGACCAGCTGTGGATGTGGCAAAAGTATGAGGAGATATCCGGCATCCATGTCGAGTTTGAGGAATTGGCTGGCTCAGCGGTCACGGAGCGAAAAAATGTGATGCTCGGCTCGAATGATCTGCCCGACGCCTTCTACCGGATTGCCTTCGGCACAGACGAGCTGATGAAATACGGCAAGCAGGGGCTGTTCATCCCGCTTGAGGATCTGATCGAGGAGCATGCGCCCAACCTGCAAAAGCTGCTGAATGACAATCCGGACATTAGAGGCGCCATCACGATGTCGGATGGGCATATCTATGCCCTGCCTTATGTTGATTTCTCGAAGGCGTTCAACTCTGTCCGCCTGTATATCAACAAGAGCTGGCTCGATGAGGCCGGGCTGCCGGTGCCGGCAACGACGGAGGAATTCCGTCAGGCGCTAAAGACCGTGCGGGAGAAGGATCCGAACCGCCTCGGCTGGGTTCTCGAAACGCAGTATTGGACATTCCTGGAGAGCTTCCTGGCCGGCAGCTTCGGCATGGGCGAGGGAGGTGCCAAGGCGTTTGGCCAGTATCTGTATAAGGATACGGACGGTCAGGTGAAAACGACGTTTAATGATCCGAAATACAGGGAGCTTCTGCGGTATATGCATGAGCTGTATCAGGACGGCTCGCTGGCGCAGCAGAACTTCACGACCGGCTATGATTACGCCAAATGGTCCACCGACGGCGCGAATAACCTGATCGGCTCCTTCGTATGGGAGGGACCGGGGTATATCGGCAAGGAAGCGTCCGAGCACTATGTCGGCATCAACGCCCTGGAAGGTCCGAACGGGGATAAGGTGGCCAGTACGCTGGGGCCGCCGGCCAAAGGCATCTTCGGTTTTATTATCACCAATAAAAACAAGTATCCAGTCGAAACGATCAAATGGATTGACTACTTCTACGGGGAAGAAGGGATTAACTTCGGCACCTTCGGCCTGGAAGGGGAAACGTATGAGATCGTGGACGGCAAGCCGAGATACAAGGATGAAATTTTGAACTACAAGGGCGGTGTGCAGCTAGGGGCATTCCAATATGTAGACAATGTATATGGCGCTTATTATCCGTATGTCGAGCCGGACGACGACTTGCGGATGGCTGCAAGAGGCACGACGGTGGAAAATGAGATTAAGGCCGATCCTGCCGAGCTGGACGAGCTGGCGCCGAAGGAGCTGTGGCCGGATTTTGTGCCAACCGACGAGGAAGCGGGAACAACGAGCGCGATTCTCACCGACATCAACAAGTATATTGAAGAGATGCGCGTGAAGTTCGTGACCGGCAAAGCGAGCCTGGATACGGATTGGGACACCTATGTCTCCACCTTGGAGAGGATGGGAGCAAGCAAATATTTGGACATCAAGAGAGCGCAGTATGAGCGGTATATAAATGTAAAGTGAGCCATGATTGCAGGGAGGCAAGCTGCCCCTCAGTTTACACGGCAATGCGGAAAACGCTATAATTTACTATAACAAGGATGCAGCGTCGTCCGAATTTTGCAAGTGTTAATACCGGGAGAGATACTGAAAAAGAGAACCGTAGATGGGATGAGAACGAAGTTGACTAAAGACAATAAACCGCTGTACAGCGTGATCATGGATCAGTTGAAGTCGGAAATTTCATCGGGCCTGTATCGTCCTGAATCCCAGCTGCCGACCGAGGCAGAGCTGAGCTCTAGATTCGGAGTCAGCCGCATCACGACGCGCAGAGCGCTCGATGAACTGGAGCGGGACGGATACATTTACCGGATCAAGGGAAGCGGCAGCTTCGTCAAGCCCAGAAACCGGGGACAGGAGAACAGAGCTGAGGGAACCGGGAAGATGATATCGCTGATCCTGCCGTCAGAGGATGACCGGGGGACGATGGGGTATATTCGCGGGGCCTCGGACTGGCTGAACGCTAACGGCTACTATTTGAGCATCCATCAAAGTGATTACGATTCGCAGAAGGAGCGCGATCTGCTGGAGATGCTGACCCGAAAGGGCATCGCGGCCATCATTTTATATCCTCGGAATGACCAGACGAATTACGATATATTGCACCGGCTCTGTCTGGACGAGTATCCGATCATCACGATAGATAAATATTTTGAAAGCTTGCCGCTCGGGGCTGTCGTATCCGACAATTTTAACGGCTCTTACCAGGCGGTTTCGCGGCTGATAGAGCTTGGCCACCGCAAGATCGCTTTCCTGACCGCGGTGACGATTGAATCGACCTCCTCCGTCAGAGACCGGTATTTCGGTTACTGCCAGGCGCTGAAAGACCACGGCCTTCCGATTGACAGCCGCTATATCCGGCTCAATATGAAGGGATATCGGGAGCAGGTCGGAGGGGAGCGGTTCTATAAGGAGCTGCTGGACTCGTACAGCGCGGATGGCGTGACGGCGGTCCATACCGAAAATGATCTCATTGCCGCATCGCTGCTCAATTTATGCCTGGACAGAGGCATCCGGATTCCGGAAGAGTTCTCGATTATCGGCTTTGACAATAATCCGGTAACCGAGCATGTGCTTATCCCGCTCACGACGATTGAGCAAAATTTCTATGAAATCGGGCGTCAGGCTGCCGAAATCATTGTCGAGTGGCTGGAGAAGGGAAGACAGACGCCAGGCCGCGTGCTCGTTCCGGTCAAGCTGGTGGAGCGAGGAACCACGGCCTTGGCCCCGGAGGGCAGCGTGGTCGAATAGCGATGGAGCGCCATGCTGCATAATGACTGCTGATAGCGGATGTCCCCGCTGTCAGCAGTCTGTTTGTGTTCCGGGAGACACTTGGTTCATGATGTGATTCATCATAAGATGAATCCAGATCGGCTTCATCTCGGCCCATTCCGCGACAAGGCTGCACGTGAAGCCTCGGCACAAGTAATGGGCTTCTATGCCATAGGCACACCGCTCTTCACGATACAGCCGAATGCCGTGCCGGCGAAGCTGCAGCTGGATGCGGCGTCTGTGTTCCGTTATGTCCTTCTTCACTTCATCCAAGCTGTGGATATACAGGCTGGACAGCTTCAGATCGAGGGTGCGCAGCGTCCGGAGATCCCGGTTCGCACAAGCGAGCAGCACCGAGTAAGTGACATAGTCTCGAACCAGGGCGGCGTCTTCCTCCGATGGAGGGGGAGGCGTCTTGGATAGTCTTGTCATAGCGGCACATCCTTGATTCAAGTGATGTAGATGCAGCGTGATACCTTATACATATACAGGAACATACGTTCCTTTTCTTTCATCTTAGAACTTCATCCATTGAAAAACAATCCACAAATTCTGGTTCTTCCAGGGATGTTGAGCGCATTCATCTGTTATAGTTACGGTAATCGCATTGTGTGATTCATGGCTCCATATCGTTATGGAGAATTTCGTTGTCTTTAGCATAAACCTACGCGACAAAGGAGTGTGATCGGGAATGAGACTGAACAAGGGAGAAATTTTGTTTCGGCAAGGGGATAGCGGGAAGTATTTATATCGTATCGAAAGCGGTCTGTTCAAGGTCACGCGTCTGCACGAGAATGGCAATATGGTTCTTTTCAACATTTTATATCCGGGTGAAACGGTTCCTCATCATTCGCTCATCAGTCCGAAGGAAACGCATGGAACCGCTACGGCGCTGATGCAGAGCGAAGTGGAAGTGATCCCGGCGGAGACCTGGTACCGAGAGCTCCGGGAAGATCCGGAGAAACCGCTGGAGGTGGCGCGTCTGCTTCAGGAGAAGCTGCGCTTTATGCAGACCCGGCTGGACCACTTGACCGTGGGCACGCCGCAGGAGCGGCTGACACTGCTAATGCGCTGGCTAGACGAGCACTCCGACGGCAGGCATCTGACCGAATATTTGACCCAGGAGGAAATCGGACAGCTGATCGGCGTACGGCGGGAAACGGTTAATCGGCTGCTGCGTTCACCGGAATTTAACGAACGGGGCTAGGCAGGCTTATGCTGAATCATAAAGAGGCTGCCATCCCAGCGCGCAGATGCTATGTACGCTGAGCGGAGCCTCTGAAGGAAAACAGATTATTGCTCGATCGTTCCGGCAGGTCCAAAAAATTCGTAATGCGCCCGATCCGCAGGCACGCCCATCGCTTTCAGGTGGCTGTATACGGCGCGCATGAACGGCACCGGTCCGCAGAAGTAGAAGTCGGAGCCCGGATCGGTTGTTTCCTGCAACAACTCAAGGTCAATGTAGCCTGTCTTATGGCACTGGTCTTCCTGCTCTGGAGATTCATAGATCACGTAAGAGCGGAGCTGCGGATGCTGGACAGTCAGTTGCTCAATATGATCGCGCATCGCATGCTGGCTTCCACATTTGGCGGCATGAATATATACGACTGGACGGGAGGGCTGCTTGGTGAGCGCCGTTTCCAGCATGCTCACCAACGGGGTCAATCCAACCCCGCCGCTAATGAGAACCAGGGGCAACTCCGAATCGGAATTTAAAGTGAAGGAGCCGGCTGGCGCGCTGACTTCAACGACCGTTCCTTCCTCAGCCTGGCGGTGAAGCCAGGTGGATACGACGCCGGCGCCTTCGCCATTCACCCCGTCCTCGCGTTTGACTGTAATGCGGTAGTAAGGCTTTCCGGGAGCCGTGGACAAGCTGTAATGCCGCAGATGAGAATACGAGTCTCCCTCTGGCTTCACCCGCAGTGTAATATACTGTCCGGGTTCGTAGCTCGCGATTTCCCCGCCATCCTCCGGCACGAGATACAATGAGGTGATCAACGGGCTTTCCTTCACTTTCCGATTGATGACAAAACGCCGAAAGCCGGACCAGCCGCCAGGCACACGGGCTGCCTTCTCGTACATTTCCGCCTCCACGCTGATGAACGCATCAGCAATCACCTGGTAGGCATCCGCCCAAGCATTCAAAATTTCAGGTGTCGCCGCATCTCCCAGCACTTCCTTCATTGCCGCAAGCAGGGTTGTGCCCACGATGGGATAATGCTCCGGCAAAATGCCGAGCGCGCGATGCTTCTCGCCGATCTGCTTGACGACAGGCACAATCTCCTCCAGGCGGTCAATATGCGCTGCGGCGGCATATACGGCGTTGGCCAGCGCAGTTTGCTGACGCCCTTGGCGCTGGTTCGCATGGTTGAATATGTTCAGCAACTCGGGATGATTGTCGAACAGTCTTGTGTAGAACACAGACGTAATCTCGGTCCCGTGAACTTCGAGTACCGGCACGGTGGATTTGATGATCTCAATCGTTTCTTTGTGCAGCATAACACGGCCTCCCTTTTTTCCAGATACTGTTTCTCGTGAATAAGCATTGTAAATCATTCGTATGTGTCAAGTATAGGGATGGCCCGAACATCCATTTGTGATTATCGTCACACTGGATTTTTCGAATATGTGAACGATGCTGGTCGTATACATAGAGGGAGCATGAGCCAATGAGGGGGAGCCGGCGTGTATTTTACTGCTTGATTGCCCAAATATCTCCAGCCCCTGTTTAGTCGGCCTTCACTTTGTGGTATAATACAATTGGAACTTGGCAAACAACTAAATAAAGAAAGGATCAGGATACCATGTGTCCCCGAAGGACAATTCCCCAAAGGACGATTTGGAAACGTTATGATCTGTCATACACATAGCTTCCTCCGTAGAGCGATGTCGGACGTCTGAAGACAAGGACGGTCTCTACGAAAGGAAGGATAGGATGATTATCCGAAGGATGAGCTCCTCCAGGATGCCTGTGCGTAGAGATGGGCCTTTGTCTGACCAATCTACTACGACAAGAGGGATCCTGTATGAGGAAAAGACAAGACTTCATTATTGAAATGTCAGCGATGTTATTTGGTACGTTATTAATGGCTTTTACCTACTATCATATTAATTTTCAGAACCATTTATCCGAAGGCGGATTTGTAGGCCTGGCACTGCTGGGCAAGTATGTGCTGGACATTCCGCCAGCGCTCGGCATGATTTTGCTGGATATTCCGGTGCTGCTGGTTGCCCTGTTTTTGAAGGGAAAGAAGTTCATCATTAACACGGTCGTGGCAGCGGCGATGTTCTCTTTGTTCTATGCGTTGATGGAGCGTTATTCGACCCTGGTGATCGATCTTCACCATAACCTGCTGGTTGCGGCTCTAATCTCCGGTGTGCTTACCGGCTTTGGAGCGGGAATCGTTCTGCGTTATGGCGGTGCTACGGGCGGGGATGATGCGATCTCCGTACTGATCAGCGAATGGAGCGGACTTAAGGTCGGTACGGTCATTCTGATCATGGATGCCGCGGTGCTGCTTCTGTCGCTGGCGTATCTGCCGCTGATGGAGACCATGTTCACCATTCTGGCGGTTACGATTGCAGGGCAGGTCATTTCGATGACGGTCGCTTATGGCCGGGAGAAGCAAGTCGCGAAACCGAAGCCGCTCAAGCCGATATTCAAACGTGCATCGGCCCGGCGAGCTGCTGTTGCCGCCAAGCCTGGCAGCGCCCATCCCGTGAGCGGGAGGTCGGTGTAACCCTTGAATCATAACCGAATCGGAAATAACAATAAGCGGTCACTCGTGAGTCTTATCACGAATGACCGCTTTTGATTATTCAAGCTGCGCATGGTCGTAAGTCAGCAGCCGCTTACGCATCTGGTCCCCCGTGCGGGTACTCGCGTTTGTCTTGGTATAATCAAGATGAATCCCGGTTATTCCTCGTCCTCCGGATGGTTCTCGTCCCATTCCTGGGCTTTGGCAGTGGCGATGGCAATCGCTCTGCCTTCCTCGTAGTTTTCCTCGAGCAGCGCGTTGGCGATCTCAACCGCCTTTTTGCGGACACGCGGCTTCAAGTATTTCATGGACGGCGGATAATCATTCGCACTCCAAGGCATGGATATCCCTCCATTTCAGCATCGATTTCAGCAGCTGCTTCGTTACAGACCTATTACCCGTGAGAACATGGGCTTAACCGACCTAAGCCAAACTTCGGGCGACCGAGGATAAGAAAGCATCCAACAGCAAGTTAGAAGGCGAGCGCGGCATACACAACAAAAAAAAGAAGGGGAGTTATCCCCTTCTTCAGCCGAATATCAGGCAGTTGTAGAATGGCTCCGCCTTTATTCAAACAGCATTAAATATTGTCCATAGCCTTCCTTCTCAAGGTCTTCCTTCGGCACAAACCGCAGCGCGGCAGAGTTAATGCAGTAGCGCAAGCCGTCCGGACCCGGGCCGTCGTCAAAGACATGACCGAGATGGGAGTCGGCGCGGCGGCTGCGAACCTCGGTACGCACCATCATGTGGCTGAGGTCGATCCGCTCTTTAATGACATGATCCTGAATGGGACGGGTAAAGCTCGGCCATCCGCATCCGGCATCATATTTATCCAGCGAGCAGAACAGCGGCTCGCCGGAGACGATGTCCACGTATATTCCTTCGCCTTCATGATCCCAGTATTCGTTCCGGAATGGAGGCTCGGTAGCACTGTTCTGGGTTACCTCATATTGAAGGCGGGAGAGACGGCGTTTCAGCTCGTTCTTGTCAATCGGCTCACTCCAGTGGGATTCGATAAAATCCTCGCGCCCGGAGCCTTTGCGATACCGCTTGTAGTGAACGGGATTTTTCTTGTAGTAGTCCTGATGGTATTCCTCTGCCTCGTAGAACGTGCTGGCCGGCAGGATCTCGGTCACGATCGGCTTGTCAAAACGTCCGCTTTGTGCCAGCGCCTGCTTCGATTGCTCCGCCAGCTCGCGCTGTTCATCGGTATGATAGAAAATTGCGGTGCGGTAAGAGGCGCCCCGGTCATAGAATTGGCCGCCTGCATCGGTAGGGTCGATCTGCTGCCAGAACAGCTCCAGCAGTCGCTCATAAGGAAAAATGTCCGGATTGTAGGTGATCTGGACAGCCTCGTAGTGGCCGGTAGTATCGGAGCATACCTCTTCATAGGTCGGATTCTCGGTATGGCCGCCAGTGTAGCCGGATACGACCTTCACGATGCCGGGCAGCTGATCGAACGGAGAGACCATACACCAGAAGCAGCCTCCGGCAAATGTCGCCAGTTCATTCGTTGAGTGATTCATATTATCCCTCCATAATAGGGTTAGAATTTAAACGCTGTGCATTATATTATAAATCATTTGGTTCCATGAAGCCAAAAAGGCAGGAGGAAAGTTTCATCTTCGGCTGCCTTTCTTTTGATAGGCGATCATGAGCAGTGTGGACAGCAATATGATGATGGCGGCCACAGTACCGAACAGCGCGGGGTTCAAGGACAGGCCGTGACCGAGGTAGGCATAGATGAGAATGGACGGGATTTTGCCAATGCCAGAAGCGATCACATAAGTCCAGAAAGGGACAGGCGCCACCCCGGCATAGATGTTGACGGCCGTCTGCGGGATGACCGGCAGCAGCCTCGCGATGATGACTGCCCGAAATGGGTAGGTCTGCACCGCCTTGGTAAACGAGGCCAGAGCCGGATACCGCTCGATCAGCCTGTGGCCGGAGTCGCGGTACACCACTCGGGCTACCGCATAAACCACGATGGCTGCGATGGTGGTGGCGACCCAGGCGATAACCGCTCCCCCCATCGTCCCGTAGGTATACCCGAGCACGGCGATGACCGCCTTGTACGGCATCAAGGGAAACAGAGCGAACACCGTTGCAAGCAGCATCATCAGTGGAAATGCCGGGGACTGCTCCAGCCAGATGAAGATGTCTTGCCTGTATATAAAGGCGATAACGAGCACACAGAGATAGACTGCAGGAACGAGCCATTTCATGATCATAATTTCCTTTCTTGCTGAGCTGGCGAATATATCTATCATACCAGAAAAGAGCCGCTGCCGTCCGTTTACGTACGGGTTGAAAATATGCAGTCCTGGCCCCAAGAAAGAAGTGGTGCTCATGTCAAAACTTATATATACAACATGTTGGTCATGTGCTATAATGTGTCCAGCCGAATAGTTCCCAAAGGGGAGTAGCTCCAGCAGTAAAGTCGTCATTACGAGTTCACCGAACTCCGGCTTTACTGGCAACGAACCAGTTGTTTAGCGAGACCTTTGCCTGCATTTATTTATTGATGAGGTAAAGGTCTTTTTTGCGCTTATAAAACGTTGTTGAACTGCTTAGAAAAAGGAAACAACGTTTTTGCATGGTGGACGTCGGTATCAGGAAAACATATCGATATCAAGAAAGAAGGAGTGAAGAAGCATGGATATCATGTCAGTAGAATTTTGGACCGCGCTGTTGTCCATTATCCTCATTGACCTGGTGCTGGCAGGCGATAACGCGATCGTCATCGGTCTGGCTGCACGCAACGTTCCGAAGGAAGACCAGAAGAAGGTCATCATCTGGGGAACGGTCGGCGCCATTGCCGTTCGTGTCGTTGCGACGCTGCTTGTTGTATATCTGCTGATGATTCCAGGCTTGCGACTTGTTGGCGGTCTGGCATTGCTATGGATTGCCTACAAGCTGATGGTGGATGAGAAGGATCATGAAATTTCGGCAGGGAACCAGATGTGGGCAGCCATTCGGACCATTATTATCGCGGATGCGATGATGGGTCTGGATAATGTGCTTGCGGTTGCCGGTGCAGCGGGCGAGAGCTTCCTGCTCGTTATTCTCGGTCTGGCCATCTCGGTGCCGATTATGGTATGGGGAAGTACAATTATTTTGAAGCTGACCACACGTTATCCGGTAGTCATTACGATCGGTGCAGCCGTTCTGACATGGACCGCTTCCAAGATGATCGTAGAAGAGCCGCTCATTCATCACTGGTTTGCAAACAACGTGTTGAAGTATGGATTTGAAATTATTGTCGTTATCCTTATTATCGGTCTAGGCTTGTGGACGAAGAAAAAGAATGATGACAAGCAAAAACGCAAGCCTGTGCAAGTGAAGATGGCGGATTAATCCGCGGGTTTTGTCTCCTGGCGAAGATGCCGTTATAATGTGCTCATGAGGAAAGGGTCAACATGCGGTTGATGCTGGGTCAATCCGCATCCTTCCCTGCGCGCTTGGAGCTGCACGCGGGTGAAGCCCTTGGATACATGAGGAGGAGACCGATCATATGGATTCAGAATCAAAATCCCTAGAAGAGCGGATTGTGGAAAGCTACAGGCAGGATGAGGATATGATGATCCTGGTGTTCGCCCAGTGGTGCGTGAATCAGGGGCTGGACCCTGCGGAGCTTTACCGCAAGGCATATCCCGATCAGCCGGTGAATGAACCGTTGGCCAGAGCGCTTGCGCTGACTGTGCCGAAGGAGGAAGCCGGGGATATTGCGGATCATACCGTTCTTGGCGTTTTGTCCCTCTACGGGAATGACGATCTGGCCGCGGTGGTTACCGAGGCGATGGAACAGATCGCTGCCGCCCGCAAGAGCGGTACATAGAAGGCGGACGGCTTGCAAAGACTGTGGGTAACAGTCGCTTGCGAGCCGCTCTTGTATTCTGAGGTAAAGCATGCTGTTGAGGCATGTCTGGATTCTTCTTTAAAAGGATCTTTGTAAGGAATATGGAGATATGGAAGTGAAGGGAGCGCGTTAGAGGATGCTAGTCTTTGACCTGTTAAGCTGGTGAAGCGTCATCTGAACTATCGCGTGAATCCTAACAAGCCCGGAGGAAGGAGTGGATCCTTGCCCGGGCTTGTTTAGTAATAACAGTCTGATGCGGTTCACTCCACTGTTGCCTTTGGAACTGCTGCCTACGCCTATGCGATTATCGTCCGAAGCGGCATTCGCACAGCGGCAGACACAGGCGCTGTTAGAATGTGCAGCTAAAGTCAGACTCTAAGCATCAGCTGCTCAGGTAGGCGTGCGGCTGGCCATGCGGTATTGTTTGGGCGATACGCCGAATCGGGACCGGAATACCCGGTGAAAATAAGTATAGTTGGCAAAGCCCGACGTCTCCGCCACATCTTCAAGCGAGAGCGGGCTGAATACGATCCGTTCCTTGGCCATGTTCAGCCGCACTTCCATCGTGTACTGCATGATGGTGGTGCCAAACGCCTCTTTGAACAGATGCACTGCCCGGGAGACGCTGATGCCGACATGCCCGGCGACATCCTCCAGCTTGAACATCGAGGAGGCGTTCTCTTCAATATAGTTCTTCATGCGGTATGCCAGATAGGTCTTCGGCGTTGTGGATGGCTGCTCGGACAGCAGCCGGTCCACCTCAAGACACAGAATCCGGACCGTATAGTCGGCGATCTGGGGATAGGGGTTGGTGATGCGCCGCTGCTCCAGCACGAGCGAGCGAAAATGGCTCAGGTAGCGTTCTTCCAGCGGCATCCGGATTTTGGCCGGGCGCTTTAAAGCGTTCCACCATGCATCAACCCAATCGCCTTTGATAAAGATATGATAATCGCCGCTTTCAATCGTCAGTTCTCCATGGGCGTTAAGTTCATCGTCAATCTTAAGCTCGTAAGGCTGACCGGGACGGCATATAAGCAGATCGCCGGGCTCGATATGGACAAGTTCGCCGTCGATGATCGCACGGCAGCGTCCGTTGGTTTGAAGCCGCATTAAGTAGGAGTCAAAACCGTCGGGGAGCGTCATCTCAAAAGGCTTACGGTGAAAGGAAAAATCTGCTGCGACGACTTGGCTTGTAAAAGATGGTTCCATGACGAAATGTCTCCTTCAAAAAAGAAAATAATGACCAGATAGTTCATGTTTCAATCATATTATTCATTTTAAACGAAAGCGTTTCAGAATACCATGGTTACTAGACCGGGCATATCCAATGGGTCAAGGAGTGACAACGATGACAAAAATGAAAGCAGGCATTATCGGCTGCGGCAATATTAGCGGCATATACTTCACCAACCTGAAGAACAGCCCGTGGGTTGAAGTGATCGCGTGCGCCGATCTGGTTATGGATTACGCAGAAGCAAAGGCCAAGGAATACGGCATACCGGGCGTATGCACGGTAGAAGAGATGCTGGCGCGTCCTGACATTGATCTGATTATTAATTTGACGATTCCGGCCAGCCATGCAAGTGTCGATGTAGCGGCGCTTGAGGCCGGGAAACACGTATACAGCGAAAAGCCTCTGGCGATCACGCTTGAAGAAGGACGAGAGGTGCTGAACAAGGCAGACCTGAAAGGGCTGCGCGTCGGCTGTGCGCCGGATACGTTCCTCGGCTCCGGCGTCCAGACAGCCAAGGCAGCCATTGAATCCGGGCTGATTGGCCGTCCGATTGCGGCGACCGCATTCATGATGGGTTCCGGGCCGGAGGCCTGGCACCACAATCCTGAATTTTTCTATGCGCCGGGCGGCGGGCCGATGCTGGACATGGGGCCGTACTATCTGTCGGCTTTGGTCGAGCTGCTGGGTCCTGCAAGCCGGGTGAGCGCATCGGCAGGCATTCAGATTCCTGATCGCAGCATAGGCTCCGGTCCGCTGCAGGGCAAGCCGATTACGGTGCAGACCCCGACGCATCTGGCAGGCACGCTCGATTTCGAGAACGGAGCGATTGCCACGATGATTACCAGCTTCGATATTTTCGGCGGGTCGTCGCTGCCGTGGCTTGAGATTTACGGCACGCAGGGCACGCTCAGCCTCGGCGATCCGAACTACTTCAATGGTGAGGTTAAGCTGCGCAAGCAAGGATCCGATGAATGGAAAACGCTGGATCCTGTGTTCGAGTGCGGGCAGAATGAGCGCGGGCTCGGCATTAATGACATGATTGAATCGATCCACAGCAACAAGGATCATCGCGCAAGCGGACGCCTTGCGTACCATGTGCTGGAGATTATGCAGTCGTTCCAGCAGTCGTCTCTGGAGGGCCGCCATATCGTGCTGCAGAGCACTTATCATTACGGCAAGCTCCCGGCTCCGCAGCAGGCCGATTTGGGCTAATCCGCCAAGCAGAGGGAAGCATGACACAAGATGGTGTATATGCACGGCTGTTCAGTAAAAGATACTGCCTGATAACATCTCCTCGTGAAGCAGGAGCACAGGGAGTGCTTGTCGAAGAAAGTTACTGCCCGGATTTATTGTGGTAATTACAGCAAGGGAAGTTCCCGAATCAATTCGAATCAATTCATGGAAACAGGAGGAGATCCAACAATGAAACTTGGAGTATTTATGGTACTGTTCAGCGGGCGCAAGCTGGAAGATGCGCTTGACTACGTTGCAGCCAAAGGGCTGAAAGCGGTTGAAATTGGAACCGGAGGTTACCCGGGGAATGCGCACTGCAACCCGGCGGAGCTTCTTGAGAATGAAACGGCATTGAAGAATTTCAAAAATGCGGTGGAATCGCGCGGGCTGATCATCAGTGCGCTAAGCTGCCACGGCAACCCGCTTCACCCGCAAAAAGCGATCGCAAAAGATTTTCACGATGCCTTCGTAAAAACAGTTGAGCTTGCTGAGAAACTGGAAGTGCCTGTCGTTAACACGTTCTCCGGCTGCCCAGGTGACCATGAGGATGCCAAATATCCGAACTGGCCTGTAGCTCCTTGGCCGAACGATTACCAGGAAATCCTGGACTGGCAATGGGAAAACAAAGTGATTCCTTACTGGACCGAGTGGGGTAAATTCGCTGCTGACCGCAATGTGAAGATCGGTCTTGAGCTGCATGGCGGCTTCTCCGTTCATACTCCAGGCACGCTGCTGCGTCTGCGTGAGGCTGCCGGCGAAGTGATCGGGGCGAACCTTGATCCGAGCCATATGTGGTGGCAGGGCATTGATCCGGTACAAGCGATTCAAATTTTGGGCCGCGCCGGAGCGATTCATCACTTCCATGCGAAGGACACCAGCATTGATCCAATCAATGTTAACAAGCACGGTTTGACGGATATGCAGTCCTACACGAATATGCTGGATCGCGCTTGGCAGTTCCGCAGCGTCGGATTCGGTCATGATGTGAAGGAATGGGCAGATATGATGAGCGCTCTGCGTCTCGTCGGGTATGATTATGTGGTCAGCATCGAGCATGAGGATGGCTTGATGTCTGTAGAAGAAGGCTTCTCCAAAGCGGTGGATAACCTGAAACAAGTGCTTATCGAAGAGCCGCTCGGAGAAATGTGGTGGGTATAAGTTATTTGATCCGCTGTGCAAGCTAACGACTAAATGCATTTCTAGGGGGAACAGCTACATGCTTAATGTAACGATTTGGAACGAGTTCGTTCACGAAAATATTCATCAGGAGGTTAAAGCCGTGTATCCGACAGGGATTCATATGGCTTTGGCCGAGGGTCTGGCTCATCCGGATTTTATCATCCGGACGGCAACGCTGGATCAGCCCGACCATGGACTGACCCAGGACGTGCTCGATTCCACCGATGTACTGCTGTGGTGGGGACATATGGCTCATGACAAGGTTAGCGACGAGATTGTAGATCGAGTGGTAAAGCGCGTGCTTGACGGTATGGGGCTGATCGTTCTGCACTCCGGCCATTTCTCCAAGCCATTCAAAGCTCTGATGGGCACAAGTTGCGATTTGAAATGGCGGGAAGCCGGGGAGCAGGAATTGATGTGGAGCGTCAACCCGACGCATCCGATCGCTGAAGGAATTACAGGTCCGATCATTATCGATCAAGAGGAGATGTACGGGGAGTTCTTTGACATTCCAGCCCCGGATGAGCTGATCTTTATCAGCAATTTCTCCGGAGGAGAGGTGTTCCGCAGCGGATGCACATTCAAGCGCGGACATGGCAATATCTTCTACTTCCGTCCAGGTCATGAAACCTATCCAACCTACCGCAACCCTGAAGTGCTGAAAGTCATTTCCAATGCGATTCGGTGGGCACCATCCAAAGCGGGTAAACAGGTGTTCGGAAACAGTCAGCCGATCCGTCCGCTGCAGATTCCGGTCGTATAAGTTAGCTTCCGCATTCATAATAGCGGCAGAACCGGTCAAGGATTATATATTCTTGACCGGTTTCTTTGCATCTTAGGGTAATATAATGTATGAAAGGGTGGATAACCTGGAAGGAGGGGAACCGAATGCTGAGTGGAATCCGAAGCGCGCCGGTGGATCCATCCGTCATTGCCGTCTGCAGAGCCCGGCTGAGCGGGCACCCGGTGGAAGGATTTCTGCTTGGGGGAGGCACGTATCCGGCACAGGTGATGTTTGTCGGTGAAGCGCCGGGAGCGACAGAGATCCAGGAAGGACGGCCGTTTTCCGGTCAGGCCGGGGAGGAGCTGGACGGGTATTTACAGCGGCTTGGGCTTACCCGTGATGAGGTGTATATCACCAGCGTCATCCGCAGCAGACCGTATAAGGAGAAGCCGCTGACCCGGGCGTCAGGGGAGACGGTGATCAGCCGTTCCAACCGAACGCCTACCAAAACTGAAATCTTGGCGCATGCGCCCATACTGGATGAAGAGATTCGCTGGGTTCAGCCGCAGATCATTGTGCCGATGGGCAATACGGCGCTGCACAGACTGATTGGCAGTCACGAAACGATTACTTCACTGCACGGCAAGCTGATTGAAGGGCCAGTTCAGCAGGCGGCCGATCCGGCAATGCCGGATAAGGGCTATATCTTCTCAAGGGAAATCTATCAAATATTCCCTTTGTTTCATCCGGCTGCTATACTATATAACAGGAAGCTGACCGATATTGTTATGTCTGATCTGGATCATTTATCTCAAATTTTAAGAAGAAACAGCTGATTTTATGAGGAAAAAGGGCTAAAAGGTTTTCAGAAGCCTAAAAATATGCTAAAATGAAACATACTAACTAATCGTAAGTTTCACATGTTAGTGTTTACCCGTATAATGATGAGTACAAGGTGACTTCGCAAAGAGGTGAAGGATATGGGAGCTACAAACATCAAGCTCTGTCCCCGGTTTGAGTCGGCGTTTGCATGCCTTGGCAAGCGATGGAATGGACTGATCATTCAGGCGCTGATGAGCGGACCGAAGCGGTTTAAAGACATCTCCAGTGTCATACCGTCCATGAGTGACAAGATGCTGTCCGAGAGAATGAAGGACTTGGAATGTGAGGGCATTTTGGTACGACATGTTTACCCGGAGACTCCGGTTCGTATTGAATACGAATTAACTGAAAAGGGGAAAGCGCTTCGTCCCGTAATGGATGAAATCTCCAGTTGGGCGGAGCAATGGATTGAAAAATGACGGTGGTTCATTCGGCACTTCCACAAAAATAGACCCTGACCTGAGACATGTTCTCAGTCAGGGTTTATTTTCGTATGAATAATTAAATTTTTAACTATATTATGTGAAAAATATCACAAAAATAAAAGGGCTCAAACGATATAATTGACATGTAAGGGAAGAGATAAGCTGCATAACGAGCGGGGAGGAATGCATCGTGACGAATCGAAAAAAACAAAAATTAGTTGTCATAGGAAACGGCATCGCCGGAATTGGCACGATTGAACAAATTATTAAACTGGGCGGAGCCTATGATATTACGGTCATTGGCCAGGAGCCACACCCGAACTACAACCGGATCATGCTGTCTTACGTTCTGGAGGGCAGCAAAACGATCGATGATATCGTATTGAATGACTGGCAATGGTATGAAGACAATCAGATTACGCTTCACACCGGTACGGCAGCGACAGCCATTGATGAGGCAAACAAAGTGGTGGTCTGCGACAATGGCTTGAACGTGCCTTACGACAAGGTGATTATTGCGACCGGCTCGCGTCCGTTTATTCTTCCGGTTCCAGGCAGTGATAAGGAAGGCGTCGTTGGCTTCAGGGATATTGCGGATTGTACCCGCATGCTCGAAGCGTCCAAAATCTACAAGAAGGCGGCTGTCATTGGCGGCGGTTTGCTCGGACTTGAGGCAGCCAAAGGGCTGGTGAGTCTCGGTATGGAGGTCACTGTCGTTCACCTGATGGACGACTTGATGGAGAGCCAGCTCGACTCCCATGCGGCCCGGATGCTGCAGCAGGAGCTTGAGCGCCAGGGAATTCGTTTCCTGCTCGGGAAACAGACGACTGAAATATGGGGAGATACCCGGGTGAAAGGGTTGCGCTTCAAGGATGGGGGCGAACTGGAGGCCGAGCTGGTTGTGATGGCGGTCGGCATTCGCGCGAATACGGCGGTGGCTCAAGCGAGCGGCATTGAGACCGGACGCGGGATTGTCGTCAATGACTATATGGAAACGTCGATGCCAGATGTATATGCGGTAGGCGAATGCTGTGAGCATCGCGGCGTATGCTATGGCCTGGTGGCTCCGCTGTTTGAGCAGGGACAGGTGCTGGCCAAGCATTTAAGCGGGGTGGACACTAAGCCGTATGAAGGATCGGTGGTATCGACCAAACTGAAGATCAGCGGAGTTGATGTGTTCTCGGCCGGCGAGTTCCTGGAGCAGCCGGAGCATACCGTGATTACCGCTAAGGATGAGTGGAAGAAGACATACAAAAAAATTCTGATGCGGGACGGGCGCATCGTCGGAGCGATCCTGTTCGGCGACGTAAGCGAATCGGCCAGCTTGCAGTCTTTGGTCAGACAGAAGGCGGAAATGACGGATGAAATCTATGCTTCCATCATGGGAACCGGGTGCGGAGGACACGGGGGCAGCAAAGCCGCGATGGTGGAGAACATGCCGGATGACGAGATTGTGTGCGGCTGTAACGGGGTGACGAAAAAGGCGATTGTGGACGCCATTAACGGTGAGGGCTTAACGACAGTAGATGAAATTAAGGCCTGCACGGGAGCGACCCGCTCTTGCGGCGGCTGCAAGCCGGTGGTGGAGCAGATTCTCCAGAGCGTGCTCGGGGCCGGCTATACAGCCAGTGCCAAGCAGGGAATATGTCCGTGCACGACGCTCGACCGGGATGAAATTGTGGCACAGATCCGGGATAAAGGACTCACCTCCACGAGAGAGGTCATGCATGTCCTGGGCTGGAGCAATCCCGAGGGCTGCTCGAAGTGCCGGCCTGCCATCCATTACTACCTCGTCATGCTGAATCCTGAAACGCATCAGGAGGAGCGAGAGTCCCGCTTTGTGAACGAGCGGCTGAGCGCAAACATTCAGAAGGATGGCACGTTTACGGTAGTGCCGCGGATGTACGGCGGGGTGACGACACCGGAGGATCTGAAGAAAATTGCGGATGTATCGCTGAAATATAATGTGAAAGTCGTCAAGGTGACGGGCGGTCAACGTCTGGATCTGATCGGCGTGAAGAAGGAGGACCTGCCGAAGGTGTGGGAGGAGCTGGATATGCCGTCAGGCTATGCGTACGCCAAGTCGCTGCGGACGGTGAAGACCTGTGTAGGCTCCCAGTTCTGCCGCTTCGGCACACAGGACTCCATGAGCATGGGCGCCTTGATCGAGAAGAAGTTCGAGCGGCTGGACTTTCCGGCGAAATTCAAGATGGCGGTTAACGGCTGTCCGCGGAACTGTGCCGAAGCCTGCACCAAAGATATCGGCATCGTTGGCAATGACGGCGGCTGGGAGATCTTTGTCGGCGGCAACGGGGGAACGAAAGCTCGCCTTGCCGATTCTTTCTGCAAAGTGAAGACGGATGAAGAGCTGATTGAGATCTGTGCGGCGCTGATGCAGTATTACCGCGAGACCGGCAAATATTTGGAAAGAACATCGGAATGGGTGGAGCGTCTGGGCCTTGATTCTATCCGCGAAGCGGTGCTGAGCAATGACGGCGAGCGGAAGGCGCTGGTCGCAAGAATCGAGCTTGCCCTCAAGCAGGTCGAAGACCCTTGGAAGAAAGTGCTGAAGGATGAGACGCTGCGGGAAACGCTGTTTGAGGACGTCAAACCGGTCACGATGAGCTGATTTTATAAAACCTGAACGGAGGATGACACACATGGAGAACGGAATGTTTACACCTGTTGGCCGGCCGGAGGATTTCCCGACATTGCTCGGAAGGAAGGTGTCAGTATGCGGCGAGGAAATCGCCGTTTTCCGAACCTCGGATCATCGCTGGTTTGCACTGGAGAACAAAAACCCTAACCCCAAAGGAGGAACGCTGGCCGAGGCCATCGTATCCGGCCACTATATATATGATCCGCTGTACGACTGGAAAATTGATCTGACGACGGGCCTTGTGCAAGCGCCGGATACCGGCCACGTGCGAACGTTTCCGGTCCGGGAGGCCGATGGAATGATTGAGGTAGGCGTGGCGGCAGGCGGCCAGCAGACGGAGCACCCGGGAGGTGAGGTCCGTGTTCGCTGAAGATGTGGAAGCCGTCGTCCAGGCGGCGGTCAAGAAAAAGGAACAGATGAAGACCAATTTTCTGCGTTACTTCGTATCCGCGATGCTGGCGGGCGCTTATGTCGGAATCGGCATCATGCTGATATTCAGGCTGGGCGCTCCGCTTGCAGCGGAAGGTTCGCCGCTTCAGTCTCTCGTGATGGGAGCGGCCTTCGGGATTGCGCTCACACTCGTTGTGTTTGCAGGATCGGAGCTGTTTACCGGCAACAATATGTTTTTTACGATGAGCACGCTGTCCGGACGGACCACCGTATCGGATACGTTGAAGAACTGGGTGGTTGTGTTCATCGGAAATCTTGTCGGAGCCATTGTGCTCAGCAGTCTGATCTATGGCTCCGGACTGTTTAAGGGCATTCCGGCTGATCACCTGATTTTTACCGCGGCCGCCAAAAAGATGAACGATCCGTTTATGGAACTGTTTTTCCGGGGGATTCTGTGTAACTGGCTCGTCTGTCTCGCTTTATGGATGGGCATGCGCACCAAAGGGGAGACGGCGAAGCTCATTCTGATCTGGTGGTGCTTGTTTGCCTTTATTGCAACAGGGTACGAGCATAGCGTAGCGAATATGTCGCTGCTTACGCTGGCGGTCATGCTGCCCGGGCATCCGGAGACGGTGTCGATTGCCGGTTGGATCGGCAACATGGTGCCGGTGACGCTTGGCAACATTGTCGGGGGCAGTGTGTTTCTCGGGATGGCTTATTGGTTCATCTCTTCGGCGAAGACGAAGACAAGCACGAAGACGCAGGACAGCGGCCAGGAGAAGACGCTGGCTAAATAAACATAACAAGAAAGCGGACTTTACAGGCTAGCCAGCTGCATAAGTCCGCTTTTGTGACAAAAGAAAAAGGCCATCCTCGATATCGTTGATCTGAAGGATAGCCCAGCCGGGTGGGGGAGGCTCATGCTATGGTATTGCTCGCCTAGATCCTGCAAATTTCCTCCGGGCACAGCTCGCAGTGGCAAATATCCTGCAGCATCGTCATATCTTTGATCAGAATCATGCCTCCGATATATTCGATGGCGTCTTTTCTTCGCAGGTCGCTCAGCATCCGGTTTACGCTTTCCCGGGTTGCGCCAATCATGTTGGAGAGGTCGGTGTGCGTAATCTTTTTGTTGATCAGAACGGTATCGTCCTCTTGCTGCTGACCGTAGCTGTTGCTCAGGCGGATGAGCGTGGAGGTGAGCGCCCCCGGCTTGCCGTACATCATCAGGTCTCTGAATTTGGTTTGGGTGATGCGGTGATGGATGCCCATCCATTTCATGAAATCAATCGCAAAATCGCAGTGTTGGCAGATCAGCATTTCCAGCTCTTTTTGATCGATGACGCCGACCACCGTGTCCTCTACCACTTCGGCCGAGAAGCTGTGATTCGTTCCGAAGAACGGATCGGCCTGGCCAACCATGTCGCCGGGATGATACATATAGAGGATCAGTTCTTTGCCTTCATCGGTCGATTTCGTTAATTTGACACAGCCGCTCTTGATGTAATAAAGTTTGTCGGAAAAATCGCCTTCCCAAAACAGATGGGAGCCTTCAGGGAGCGTTCTATCTTTCATGGCAACGAGCAGACGGTTCAAGTTCTGCTCCGAAAAACAGCGTGTGTTTCCTTGGGCTTGCATTGTCAGTTCCATCGTTTTCATTGTTGGCATCTCCTAACATCCTATTTTTAATACATTCAATCTTTAAATACATTATAACGTGAAAAAATTCACTTGTGACGCGACAAAAGTGTCTAAATTTCAAACATTGTGATCATTTTCACTTAAAAGGGGTGATAAACGGGGAAGAATAGCATAGTGGGGCGGATCGTGATTGGAATGAAAAGGCACAGGTATAGGTGTTTTAACGAAATATTTCGTTATTTTTTATATTGTGAAAAAATTCACATGATTTTGGTTTGGCGCATGATATGATCAAACCGTAAGCAGCGTGAGGATGCGCTGAACATAGAAACGAATACCATTAGGAGGCGAAGAGAGATGGCTGTAACGAAAGAAAACGCGGATAACAAAAAGCAAACGGCAACCGGTTATATTGATCAATTGATTGCAAAAGCGAACCGGGCGCGGGAGAAGTTTATGGCTCTCGATCAAGAACAAGTAGACCGGATCGTGCAGGCGATGGCGATGGCCGGGCTTGAGCAGCACATGCAGCTGGCCAAAATGGCCGTGGAGGAAACGGGAAGAGGGGTATATGAAGACAAAATTATTAAAAACCTGTTCGCTACCGAATATATTCACAACAGCATCAAATATGACAAGACGGTAGGTGTCATTGAGGATAATCCGTACGAAAGCTATCAAAAGATTGCGGAGCCGGTCGGCATCATTATGGGCATTACACCGGTGACGAACCCGACATCCACCACGATATTCAAGGCGCTGATCTCGATCAAAACGCGCAATCCGATCATCTTCGGGTTCCATCCGTCAGCACAGGCCTGCAGCCGCGAGGCAGCCAAAATTTTGCTGGAGGCTGCAGTGAAGCATGGGGCGCCTGCCGATTGCATCCAATGGATTGAGGAGCCTTCCATGGAAAAAACAAATCTGCTGATGAACCACCCGGATGTGGCGCTCATCTTGGCCACCGGCGGTTCGGCAATGGTGAAGGCGGCATACAGCTGCGGCAAGCCAGCGCTCGGCGTCGGTCCCGGGAATGTGCCATGCTTTATTGAGAGAACCGCTGATCTGGATCAGGCGGTGTATGATTTGATCCTCTCGAAGACGTTTGACAACGGCATGATCTGCGCATCCGAGCAAGCGGTCATCATTGAAGAGCCGATCTATGACCAGGTGAAGAAGAAAATGATCGAGAACGGCTGCTATTTTGTAAGCAAAGAGGAAGCAGCGAAGCTGACGGCCGGGGCAATGGTTGCCGATAAATGCGCAGTGAACCCTGCGATCGTCGGACAGCCTGCGGTCAAGATCGCCGAGGCATGCGGCTTTACAGTGCCGGAGAACACCAAGATTCTCGTGGCCGAGCTGGCCGGGGTTGGACCTGGCTATCCGCTGTCTGCGGAAAAACTGAGCCCGGTGCTGGCCTGCTATAAAGTGAAGAATGCGGAAGAGGGGATCAAGCGGGCAGAGGAAATGGTTGCCTTCGGCGGGATGGGTCACTCCTCGGTCATCCATTCGAATAACGAAGAGGTCATTGCCAAGTTTTCCGATCGCATGCAGACCTGCCGCATTCTCGTGAATCAGCCGTCCTCCCAGGGAGGCATCGGGGATATCTACAATACGAACCTGCCGTCGTTGACGCTGGGCTGCGGCTCTTACGGACGGAATGCAACGTCTTCGAACGTAACGGCTGTCAACCTGATTAATGTGAAAAGGGTGAACCGACGTACCGTGAATATGCAGTGGTTTAAAGTGCCGAGCAAAATTTATTTTGAAAAAGGCGCAACGCAGTACCTTGCCAAAATGCCGGACATTCAACGTGTGGCCATCGTGACCGACCCCGTGATGGTGAAGCTCGGTTACGTGGAGCGGGTGGAGTATTACCTGCGCCAGCGCCGGACGCCGGTTGCGATCGAAGTGTTCTCGGAAGTGGAACCGGACCCGTCGACTACGACGGTCGAGCGCGGAACAGAAATGATGGCGCGCTTTCAGCCAGACTGCATCATCGCCCTTGGCGGCGGTTCGCCAATGGATGCCGCGAAAGCGATGTGGCTGTTCTACGAATATCCGGACACCGAGTTCAACAGTTTGAAGCAGAAGTTCATGGATATCCGCAAGCGGACGTTCAAATATCCGAGACTTGGCCAGAAAGCCCAATTCGTGGCGATTCCGACAACCTCGGGTACAGGCTCGGAAGTGACCTCGTTTGCGGTCATCACGGACAAAATCCAGGGCAATACCAAGTATCCGCTGGCGGATTATGAGCTGACGCCGGATGTGGCGATTATCGATCCGGAATTCGTATACTCGCTGCCGAAAACGGCGGTTGCCGATACAGGGATGGATGTGCTGACCCATGCGATTGAAGCTTACGTATCGGTCATGGCCAACGATTATACAGACGGCCTCGCCATCAAAGCGATCCAGCTGGTATTCGAATATCTTGAAGCATCGGCATTGACGGGTGACAAGCTTGCGCGGGAGAAAATGCACAACGCCTCGACCCTGGCGGGCATGGCCTTCGCCAACGCCTTCCTCGGCATCAACCACAGCCTGGCGCATAAATGGGGCGGTCAGTACCATACCGCGCACGGTCGTACCAATGCGATTCTGATGCCGCATGTGATCCGCTACAATGCCAAGAAGCCGACCAAGCATGCCGCATGGCCGAAATACAAGTCGTTCGTGGCGGATCAGCGGTATGCAGAGATCGCCCGCATTCTCGGACTGCCAGCGCGCACGACCGAGGAAGGCGTGAACAGCCTGATCCAGGCCATTCGCGATCTCAACCGCAAGCTGGGCATTGAAGAATCGTTCCAGCAGCTGGGCTTCGATCCGGCCGATTTCGAGAGTCGGGTAGAACAGCTCGCTGACCGGGCATTCGAGGATCAGTGCACCACGAGCAATCCGAAGCTGCCGCTGGTCAGCGAACTGGCAGACATCTATCGCAACGCCTTCTACGGCCGGTTCTAATCGGCTGCGGCGGGCTCCCGAGGCGGATGTCAGACGGGGGTCGGCACCGCAAGGCGAGGCGAAGCTTGAATGATGGCGGCTAGTGCGTTTCGAGGAGCGGAGTCACAGGTGATAAAAATCACGTTCAGGCCATGATTTGTGATCATTATCACAGATTGAGGCTGGCAGCAGGTCTACAATAAAGGTGTAGCAGGATTTAAGCATTCTGGAGTCCCAGATCAAGTGAAGAAAAACGGAAGCTTGCAGCTTGTGAGCGGGATAGCAGCATCCACATTTGTGAAATATGTCACATAAGCGGATCTGGGATGTCGCCCGTGGATTTCCCGCTCCGGGCTCAAGTTGCCTAAAAAAATATTGGAGGGATTCAATATGTCGGTGATTACACAGGAAGTCGGCTGGAGAAGCTTCACGACCGGTAAATGGGCGAAGGCTGTTGATGTCAATGATTTTATCGAGCGCAACATTACACCTTACTATGGGGATGAGCAGTTCTTGGCGGGTCCGACGGAGAACACCAAGGCGCTGTGGGAAATTATATCCGAGCTGAGCGTGAAAGAGCGCGAGCGCGGCGGCGTTCTGGATGTGGACGTCAACACGCCATCCACCATACTGTCACATGGGCCAGGCTATCTGGATAAAGACAAGGAGCAGATCGTCGGATTGCAAACCGATGAGCCGTTCAAACGCTCCATTCAGCCGTTTGGCGGTATCCGGATGATGATCGACGCATGCAATGCTTACGGCTTCGAGCTTCCGCAAAGCATCGTGGACATGTTCACTCACATTCGCAAGACGCACAACCAAGGGGTGTTTGATGCCTATACCTCCGAGATGAGAGCAGCGCGTAAAGCGGGCATTATCACCGGTCTGCCGGATGCTTATGGCCGCGGCCGCATTATCGGCGACTATCGCCGGGTGGCGCTGTACGGCGTGGATTTCCTGATCCGCGATAAGCAGCGTGAACTGCAGGAGCTTGAAGTGGATCATATGGATGAAGCGGTCATTCGTCTGCGTGAAGAGGTGTCCGAACAGATTCGAGCCCTTCAGGAATTGAAGGAAATGGCCAAGATGCACGGCTATGACATTGCCAAACCGGCCAACAATGCCAAGGAAGCATTCCAATGGCTGTACTTCGGTTATCTCGCTGCGATCAAGGAGCAGAACGGAGCGGCGATGTCGCTGGGCCGGGTATCCTCCTTCCTCGACATTTACGTACAGCGCGACCTGCAAGAAGGAACGCTGAACGAGCAGACAGCCCAGGAGCTGGTCGACCACTTTGTCATGAAGCTGCGCATCGTGAAGTTTCTGCGCACCCCGGATTATAACGAGTTGTTCAGCGGGGATCCGACTTGGGTAACCGAATCGATCGGAGGCATGTCCGTCGGCGGCGAAACCCGCGTGACCAAGAACAGCTTCCGCTTCCTGCACACCTTGTACAACCTGGGACCTGCACCGGAGCCGAACCTGACTGTATTGTGGTCTGAGAAGCTGCCGGAGGCGTTCAAGAAGTACTGTGCCAAAGTATCGATCGAAACAAGCTCCATTCAATATGAGAACGATGACCTGATGCGTCCGATTTATGGCGATGATTATGGCATTGCCTGCTGCGTATCCGCCATGCGGATCGGCAAGCAGATGCAGTTCTTCGGCGCTCGGGCGAACCTGGCGAAGGCGCTGCTGTATGCGATCAACGGCGGCAAGGATGAGAAATCCGGCGCCCAGGTTGGACCGGAGTACCCGGCAATTACGGCAGGGGTGCTGAATTACGACGAAGTGATGAACCGCTTCAAGCCGATGATGGAATGGCTGGCGAAGCTGTACATGAACACGCTGAACGTCATCCATTACATGCATGACAAGTACAGCTATGAGCGGATCGAGATGGCGCTCCATGACCGCGACATTCTGCGCACGATGGCCTGCGGCATTGCCGGCTTGTCCGTTGCTGCCGACTCGCTAAGCGCGATTAAATATGCGACGGTGAAGCCGATCCGTAACGAGCAAGGCGTTGCCGTTGACTTCGAGATCGAAGGCGATTTCCCTTGCTATGGCAACAACGATGACCGGGTAGACAGCATAGCCGTTGAGCTTGTGGAAACCTTCATGAGCATGCTGCGCAAGCATAAGGCGTATCGCGACGCGCTGCCGACCCAATCGGTGCTGACGATCACGTCGAACGTTGTATATGGCAAAAAGACCGGCACCACGCCGGATGGCCGCAAGGCAGGAGAGCCGTTCGCACCGGGCGCGAACCCGATGCACGGTCGTGACCGCAAAGGCGCGCTCGCCTCGCTGACCTCGGTAGCGAAGCTGCCGTACGAGGACAGTCTGGACGGCATCTCCAACACCTTCTCCATCGTGCCGAAGGCGCTTGGGAAGGAGGAAGACGTTCGCCGGAACAACCTCGTTTCGATGATGGACGGATATTTTGGCAGCAAGGCGCACCATCTGAACGTGAACGTATTCAACCGTGAGCAGCTGATCGATGCGATGGAGCATCCGGAGAACTATCCGCAGCTGACGGTGCGTGTATCGGGTTATGCGGTCAACTTCATCAAGCTGACCCGCGAGCAGCAGCTCGACGTCATTAACCGGACCTTCCATGCCTCGATGTAACACGGCAGACCAGTACAGCCAATAACAAAGCGGATACAGAAAGGATGACTTCCTATGATGAAAGGCCATGTCCATTCCCTAGAAACTTTCGGTACGGTTGACGGTCCGGGTATCCGCTTTGTACTCTTCATGCAAGGCTGCCTGCTGAAATGCCAATACTGTCATAATCCGGACACCTGGGGACTGAATGAAGGACGCGAGATGACGATCAATGAGGTGCTGAGCGAGATCGAATCGTATCTGCCCTACTATCGTTCATCCGGCGGCGGGCTGACCGTGTCTGGCGGCGAGCCGACGCTTCAGTATCCGTTCGTAACCGAGCTGTTCCGGGAGGTTAAGCGCCGGTGGAATTTGCACACTGCCCTGGACACGAACGGCTACAACGAGCCGGAGAAAATTCGTGAGCTGCTGGAGGTCACAGATCTGGTGCTGCTGGATCTGAAGCATATCGACGATGAGAAGCATATCGTTTTGACCGGCAAATCGAATGAACGGACGTTAAAGACCGCGCGCTGGCTGTCTGACCATGGCCGGAAAATGTGGGTCCGGCACGTCTATGTTCCGGGCATCCATGAAGATCAGGAGGACCTGCACCGGCTGGGCCAATTTATCGGCACCCTGCAAGGGGTGGAGAAGTTCGAAATTCTTCCCTACCATCAGATGGGCGTCTATAAATGGGAGGCTCTCGGCAAAGCCTACCCGCTGGAAGGCGTGCCTTCGCCAACCGAAGCCGAGGTGGATCGTGCCTACCGGCTGATCGAGGAAGGCAGGGCGCTTGCGAGCGTATAGCCTGGAAGTAGCGGCAGAGCCGCGCACGGAAGATGCGCCACCACGCGGGGAGAATCGGTCATTTGTTTTCTGACAATCCAATAAGCCATGATGAGCACTTAACCACAAGCTTGATCCCTGTTCGGGCTAGTCCGTACAAGGGGAGCTTCGGTTAAGTGCTCTTTATTATGTGCAAGGCCGTCGTCCTGCAACGAGCGACTTGACGACTGACTGGTGCTTGACGCCCGTACCGGTCTTCTTCGGGCTCTGCAGGCAAGCTATCACGTTAGAGCCCCTACCGGAAGCAGGCAATGGCGCGAGAGCTGTGGACGATTTTATCCCTGCTATAGCCAAAAGTGACCTTCCGCAAACCGAAATCGCTTTCTATAATGGGATATAAACAGAGAATCAGGGGACTGAAAGCTTACAAAATACCGGTTATTGTTGAAGGGGTCATGAACGATGAACGATAAACGCGCCGCGATCTGGATCGCTTGGTGGCTGGCAGCCTCCATACTTCTCGTTTCCTGCAGTGTTCCCGGCGGCGAGCCTGCACAGCCTGGGGAAGAAGCAGGCAGCGTCAGCTCCGATCCGTTTGAAATGACCGTCCGTCATACACAGGTGGGCGACTCCAAGAAGTTTCGCCTCGCCCTGCTTAATGAGGTAGTACGCAAAACGGAAGCGGCCGTACCTGGCCTGACCATCCGGCTGGATGCGGTGGATGCCGAGGTGAACCGCAAGGAGAAGCTGAGAGGGGAGATGGCTGCGGGCAAGCCACCGGACATCTTTGATGTGTTCGGGAGCCCGGAAGCCGGACTGTATGCCAAGGAAGGGCTGATGCTCGATCTGACGCCGATTCTGGATGAGCTGGAGCTGAGGGACAAATTCACGACGCTGGACCCGTTCACCCATGACGGGAAAATTTACGGCTTGCCGATCGGAAGCACGATTGAGGGCATTTATTACAACAAACCTTATTTCGAGGAAAAAGGATTCAGCGTTCCCCGTACGCTTGCGGAGCTTGAGCAGATTGCCGATGCGATCAAAGCGGACGGGAAGGTGCCCTTTGCCCAGTCTTCCAAGGATGCCTGGATTCCGCTCATGCTGACCAACAACCTGTGGAGTTACTACGCCGGCCCCGGGGTCACCTACGGCTTCAAGACCGGCGATACGAAATGGACAGACCCGCAGGTGGTCGAAGGGGTAGAGAAGCACCAGGAATGGGTGGAGAAGGGATATTTCAAAAAAGGGGAGCTTGGCCTTGATTATGCCGACATGAGAGAGCAGCTCATCTCCGGCGAAGCGGTGATGATGATGGACGGCTCCTGGGCCAACTCCATCTTTCGTGATCCGGAGCAGGCGGGTGAGCTGGTGGGGCAGATCGGGTACTTTAACCTTCCACCGGTCCATGAAGACGACCCGATTGTCGTGATGCAGGATGCGAATAACGGGTACGGTTTTTCTGCCGCCGTTGCCAAAGACCCGCGGAAGCTGCACGCGGTCAAGCTCTTTATCAAGCAGATGTGGAATGAGGAGATGCAGCTTAGAGGATTGAAGGAGGACGGCGTGCTGCCGGCGATGAAGATGGACCTGGCCGTGATGAATTCCACCTCGGATGATCCGTTGCTGCAGGACATTTTCAAGGCGTTGAACGACATCGACAAGTCGTACCCGGCCTTTGACGCCCTCGTCCAAGCTGAGGTCAATACGGAACTGAGCATCGGCATCCAGCAGGTGATTGGCGGCAAGATCGGGGCCAGGGATATGCTGATGCGGGTTCAGGAGGTACAGGAGGCAGCCAATGCGGGAAGGGAATGAGTGGATGCGGTTAGTCATGTTATCCGGCAGCAGCATTGTTCCGGCAGACGGAGTGGATTTCACCAATCGTGGCGTGGGGCTGGCCCGCTATAACTTGAGCATTACGGGAGCAAACACATGAATCTAAGGAACAAGCTGTTTACCGCATTTTTGGGATTGATCATCATTCCGTTATTTGCGCTTGGCTTATTTACATTTTTCATCACCTACAATTCGATCGAGAAAAAATACAGCCAGCAGGCCGAATATTCGCTAAAGGCGATCAGCTACAGCATATCGAGCGTGTTTAAGGAGATGGAGTATGTCACCGACAACGGGATTGCCACCTCGGTGTTTGCGATGGCGCTCAGCGCCAAGGATCCGGATTCCCAGAACCTGATCACCGATTCGGAGCTGCTCAACCTGAACGAGCGGCAGCGCAGCTTCCGCAACCTTCTGTACAATCACCCAGCGATCAACTACGCTTTTTTGTACCATTTCAACCGCGAGTCCGCGCCGATTCCGATTTTCAGCAAAGAAAATTTCCAGGCGCTTCCGTTTGATGATTTCAAGAACAACCGGCTCTATCATGAAGTGATCGAACTGAACGGGATTCCGAAGTGGCTCGCGCCGCATGAATTCCCGGAACTGACCGGCACGGAGCCGGTGTTCACGCAGATCCGGCTCGTCAAGGATGTCAACACGCTGCGCAAGCTCGGTTTTCTCGTTGTCCAGATCAAGACCTGGGAGTTCGAGGATATTTTTCGCAACTTGACACTTTCCAACAATCATCAGAACACCTCCTTCATGCTGGTCAACAACGACGGGCTTATCCTTTTCGACCCGGGCGGCACGATGGACGGGCAGAACATTCGACAATATTTGAGGCAGAATGTGGAATTCAGGGAGGGATACCAAAGTTTCAAGGCGAATTTTAACGGAGAGGAAAATATCGTTTCCATCTATCATCTGGATGATTATGCCTGGAATCTGGTGTCTTTCACGGACTGGAATTCCTTGTCTCAGGAAGTCACCTCATTTGCCAAATGGTTTTTGGTCATTATCGGCGCTTGCCTTGTAACGGCAATTGTGTTCAACCGCTTGTTCATGAACCGGATTACCGGCACCATTGCCGTCATCGTCAGGTTTATGCGCCGGGTTGAAGACGGGGACCTGAATGCCCGGGTGGAGGAGAAGGGCGAGGATGAGCTGCTGCTGCTGTCCAAGGGCTTCAACAATTTAATGAACCGGATCAACGGCCTGTTTGCCCAGATCAAGCAGGAGCAGAGGCAGAACACCGAAGCCCAGATGCGCCTGCTCCAGGCCCAGATCAAGCCGCATTTTCTGTTTAATACGCTGGAGTCGATCAACGTTCTGGCTGTGCAGAATGAGGGGCGCAAGGTGAGCGAGATGGTGTACCGGCTGGCCAGCATATTGCGGATCAGCATCCAGGAGCGGGAGGAAATCACACTGGAAGAGGAGATCAAGCATCTGGTGAGCTATCTGGAGATCCAGAAATTCCGTTTTGAGGACGTGTTCGATTACGAGATTGATATCCCGAAAGAGCTCAGAATGAGCCGAATATTGAAGCTGACGCTGCAACCGCTGGTGGAGAACAGCATCCAGCACGGGTTTGAAGGCATCCCGTACAAGGGTATGATCCGGGTCACGGCCTGGAAGGAGCGGGGCAACGTCATCATACGTGTGGAGGATAACGGACTCGGGATGGACGCCGAGCAGCTGGCGGCTTTTGAATACATGGCGAGCGATGATCCTGTGGACAATCACGTTGATGAAGCGCCGGATCATGTGATGGAGAACCGGGAACAGCGGGGGCTGGGCATAAGGAGTGTTGCCGACCGCATAAGGATCCAGTACGGCGATTATTACGGGCTGTACATCTGCTCCAGCCGTCCTGGCGGCACGGTCATTCAATGCGTAATCCCTTATCACGATGGAAGGCGGTGGGAACATGCTGAAAGTACTGCTGGTTGACGATGAAGCTCCGATTCTGCGCAACCTTCACCAGGTATTGCCGTGGAGCGAGATGGGGATGGAGGTGTCCGGACTGGCGCGAAGCGGTATGGAGGCGCTGGATCTGGCTGCCCGGTATACGCCCGATCTCGTGCTTAGCGACATACGCATGCCGGTCATGGACGGCTTGACGTTTATAGCGAAGCTTCGGGAGCAGGGTTGCCATGCGGAGATCTTTCTGCTGACCGGTTATGAGGAATTCGAATATGCAAGAGAAGCGATCAAGCTTCGTGTGAAGGATTATATCAGCAAGCCGATCCATTACGGGGAGCTTGAGATGAAGATTCGGGAGACAGGCGAGGAAATTCGCATCAAACAGGCGAAGGAACGATATTACGGCCATCTTCCTCTATTCGACGATACGCCGGAGCCGGATGACACGGGCAAAAGAACACCCGAGCAGATGATGACCGCCGCTCTGGAATATATCAACACGCATATGGGCCAGGACCTTGGCATTGAGGAATTGTCAGAGCTGCTTGGCATCAGCCCGAGTTATTTCTGCCTCCTGTTTAAGAACCATGTCGGGCAGACATTTGTGGAGTACTTGACCGGCAAACGGGTGGAGGCAGCCAGGTTCCTGCTGGAGAACAGCGATCGAAGCATTACCCAGATCGGCGCATACGTCGGTTATCATGAACGGCGATATTTCACGAGAGTGTTCCAGAAGGCGACCGGAATGACGCCATCCGAGTACCGGGAGCTGACGGGGAAGAGCCATATAACCAAATCGACTATAGGAAAGCAGGTGCCCAATTGATGAAGTGGACGTTGCAATCGTTGAGCTTGGAGCAAAAGGTAGGACAGTTGTTTATATGCGGCTTTGATGATATTGAAGCTAATGAGCATGCCCGGGCACTGGTGGAGCAACATCAGGTAGGCGGAATCATCTATTTTCGCCGCAATGTTCGTTCGTTAAGCCAGCTGTCGGCCTTATCCGATTCCTTGCAGGAGCTGGCGGCCGCCGGCGATCAGCCGCCGCTGTTTATCGCGATTGACCAGGAAGGCGGGATGGTGGCGAGGATCGACCAGGACGGAGTCAGCCGGGTTCCGGGCAGCATGGCCCTGGGGGCGTCCGGCCGCGAAGAGGATGCGTACATCGCCGCCCAAATCTGTGCGCGCGAGCTGCGATCGGTAGGCGTCAACATGAATTTTGCGCCATGCCTTGATGTCAATAACAACCCTCGCAACCCGGTGATCGGGGTGAGATCCTTCGGCGAAGACCCTGAAGCGGTTGCCCGCCTTGGCTGCGCCGTTATCCGCGGCTACCAGGAGGAAGCGGTGTCGGCAACAGCAAAGCATTTCCCGGGACATGGAGACACAAGTGTGGATTCCCATCTGGGCAGAGCCTCCGTGCCGCATGACCGGGAGCGGCTGAACCGGGTGGAGCTGGTTCCGTTTGCACAAGCGATCCGCGAGGGCGTTGATGCGATTATGACCGCCCATGTTAGCTTCCCGGCGATCGAGGACAGCGGCTATCCTGCTACATTGTCGCGCCCGGTATTGACCGGCCTGCTGCGTGAGGAGATGGGATTCCAAGGGCTGATCGTTACCGATTGCCTGGAGATGCATGCCATCTCCAAGCAGTATGGCGTGGCGGAAGGCGCCGTGCTCGCAATACTGGCGGGAGCCGACTGCGTGCTGGTCAGCCACACCTATGCGGAGCAGGACGCAGCCATTCGGGCGGTTGTGGAAGCGGTCCGGAGCGGAAGAATTCCGGAGAGCCGGATCGACGCATCGGTGGAGCGGATTCTCGCTTTGAAGCAGCGGCAGATTAAGCAGCGTGAGCAGCTTCCGCTCTCGGCATCCGGTGTGCCACAGGAGGAAGTACAGCAGCTTCTGTATGCCATCGCCGGAAGAAGCCTGACACTGGTGAAGGATGAGGGGCAGCTGCCGATCCGCAAGGATGTGGATACGCTGGTCATCTGGCCGGAGCTGCGCCAAGCGACCCAGGTCGATGAGGCCTGGAGCAAAAGCTACACCCTTGGTGACGCCCTGAAGGACTATGGCGTGCCCGTGCGCGAGCTGCGTATCAGCACTGATATGACGGACGAGGAAGTGGCGCAGGTCGTCCAAGATGCCGACGGGTACAAGCAGATCATCGCCGTCACCTATACAGCCGAGAGCAGATTGCCGCATGGCCAGCAGCAGCTGGTGAACAAGCTGGCTTCACTGCAGCGCGGGTCTCTGGTTGTGCTGGCTTCGCGCAACCCGTATGACATCGAATTTCTTGAAGGAATCAAAACCTATCTGTGCAGCTATGAGAACACGCCGCCTCTGATGCAGGCGGCAGCGGCCGCCTTGATTGGGAAGCTCAAGCCGAAAGGCAAGCTGCCGGTGGCGCTTGGCGAAGAGTACCCGCTCGCTCATAGCTCCTAACCTATCCATAGATATGGACATACGGATGTGAGAACCCATGCCCCTGTAGATCTGATAAAGCGTTTCAAGCAGATGCAGGGGCATATGTCCGTTTTTTTGACATCATCATTCACATCTTCGACATAAACATTCCACGTGTGGTTACCGATATATAGATGAACAGAATACCATTGCCTCTCTGACGATGAAGTCCCCTCTATCGATTTCTCACCATTGAACGTCCCCGCAGACCGAGTGCTGGTCTATGACTTTCGATTCAGAATAGGATATCCATGGATTCTCTCAGATTGCTATTTTCGACATGATAATAGCAACTTTTTCGCATTTTCTGCGTCTAATGATATGATTTCGCAGTTATTCTTAGCTTAAGTCAACTATAACGTGCAATAAAGGAGCAAATGATGAATTTTAGAAGATTTACGATGATTACCGTGCTTGCTGCGGCCCAGGTCATGAGCACTGTACCCGTAGTAGCAGAATCACAGGATTGGACAACAACGACGGTATCATCAAGCAATACCGTGCCTTCATCTCTTGAAGAAGATCCGAGCAGCTTGACCGGGGAGTCCGGCCTTGCGGATGGTGTGTCAGCAGATATGGAGTCCCCGGCCAGTGAAGGGTTCACGGCTGTCGATGGAGCAGAAGTTGTGTCACACGATGGCGATCTGTCCGGCGGAGAAACGGATGAAGCATCTGTGAGCCATTCGGACGCTACGGAGCAGGAGTCGATCACCTCGGAGCCAAGCGAAGGAGAGCCTGCAACGGAGTCCGGTCAAACGGAAGGGACCGCGGCGAATTCTCAGGCAGTGGCCACAAGCTCTGCAAGCGGTTTAGCGGCAGCGTCTGCCCCTAATAGCCTGGTGCTGCTGATGAACAGCGACGTCATGTACCACAATGGTGAGAAGTTTACGGCCGGCCAGCCGATGGCAGTGAAGAACGGCGTATCCTATGTAGCGATCCGCGCGATGGTAGAACGGGCCGGATTGACGTTAAGGTATGATAACCAGACGAAAGAAACAATCATTCTGAAAAATGGCAATGAGCTTCGCTTCACGAACGGAAGCAGCAACTATAAAGTGAACGGCGAGACCCGTGCGATGAGGGGCACAGCCTATATGTCGAACAATGTGTTCATGGTGCCGCTGACGGCGATTACGCAGGCACTTGGCATTCCGTACTCCGTTGATCAGCCGGGCAAGCGGGTCATTCTGGACCTTGCGCGAATGGAAAGCGGCAGTGGACAGCCTGGGGGAGGCACGGCCAACCCGGGAACCGGAACGCCGAATATTCCGGGCGTTGGACCGCATGATTTGGTTCTGTATATGAACAGTGCCAGAATGGTGCAAAACGGCCGGGAATACACCGCCGGTCAACCGATGGCAGTCACAAACGGCGTGTCCTACGTGGCGATTCGGGCGCTGGTGGACCGGGTTGGCTTGCGGCTAACCTACGACAACACCACGAAGGAAACGATCATTACACGCGGCAATGACGTGCTGCGCTTTAAAACGAACAGCAATGTGTACACCGTCAATGGTCAGCAAAGAACGATGAAAGGCGCAGCATACCAATCGAACAATGTGTTCATGGTGCCGCTGACCTCCATCACGCAAGCGCTGGACATTCCGTATCGGGTGGATCAGCCGAACAAACGGGTCATTCTCAACGTTTCTACCAAGCCGATCGCCTCCTTTACGGTTCAGCCGGGCGGGATTTTTGCCGGACAGACCCGGGTGCGGTATTCCACTAGCGCACACTCTCCAGTCGGCTTGGATATCGTGGATGAGCGCTGGGAAGGACGTCAGGACCTGTTTCATGAACCGGGCCTGCATACCGTTTCCTATTCCGTTCAGGATTCGAGCGGACAGTGGAGCGATCCGTACTATGTGAACATTGAAGTCAAGGCGCCGAATACACCGCCTGTCGCCATGTTTATGACAGACAAGAAAGAGTATAAAATCGGCGAGAAAATTACGTACATCAATCAAAGCTATGACCGCGATCCTGGCGATGAGATCACCTACCGCTGGGAGAATAACGAACCAGCCTTCTTTACGGCTGGACGTCATACGGTAACGCTTGTCGTCACCGACAGCCATGGAGCGACCTCCAGCTATCAGCAGGTTATTCAGGTCTCCAGCGAGGTGATGTACACCCGCGATGAATTCAATCATATGTTTACCGAAATCGGGGACAAGTTCACATTCAACGGGCTGGAGGTTCCGTCGATGAATCTCGTGCCGATTACCCGAAGATCGGAGCCTGCGCTTCTGATCCGAAGCAATTCGCCTGAAACGGTGTACCGGGAGGGTATCGTGTACCGTGAGGTTGGCGTTGGCAACACGCGGTTCATGATCCACCATTTGAACGCTACAGGCAAGCGAATGAAAATGTACGTGGTGGCCACCAACATCAACAACACCCCAGCACGGATCACTACCCAATACACCGGCATGGGCGGTCCGATTGATATTCCGACGGCTACTGGGCGGGCATCCGTTCAGCGCTATCTCGAGTCGATGCAGTCCGCGGACAGCTTCAAGACCATCTCGCTGGCGCCGGGTGAGAGCAGAGTTATCCTGGATGATTTGAGCAGACAGTCGCTTGCGAACGGACATGTGGTCTCCATGTTTGCCGATCTGTATACCGACTCGCCGATCCGTTACGATGTCATTATGATCGATGAGGCGAAGGACCCGATCCAGAAGCTGCCTCATCTCATTTTGCAGCCGGTTGACGGCGTGCATAACAGAGGAACCTATGCGGATGCAACGCGCATCATTGAGACTTATGAACGGGTGGGCGATACGCCGGCCAGAATTGCGATCGGCGATCGCGTTAATGATCCGAACCTGGAAGGCTTTGATGGCATCACTGGCGTTCCGCAGTCCAATTCCGGCAACTTTGGTGTGCTGTACAAAATCAAGCTCCATCGCGTCGCCCCGAACACGCTGATCACGCTGAATCCGCGTGGAGGCAGATACATGGGCGCAGTGATGGTCAACGGCAACATTATCAACGTGCCGAACAGCGGGGCGGTAGCCGCACCGCATGAAGCAACCGTGCTCTATCGCACAGGGGATTATGAGCGGAGCGTAGAGATTCTGTTCACTGCTGCCCCAGGCAGCAGCTTGCCGGTCAATCTGCTGCTCCAGCCGCTTCCGGAAAGCAAGTAAGCGCTGGTAGGTATGAGCCGCCTGCGGTGATAAGAACTGTACGCATGCCCTTTTACCTTTATCCTAGGATAGAATTCCGCACCCTCCGTTACAGAACGGGGGGTGTTTTCGTATTTTCGAGATGCCCGGCCATCAGGCAATAAGGCCGTTCATTGACGATACTATCATTTTCAGGCATTATTAAGGGAGAATTGTGCACGTCTTTTGGTGCGGCTTTCTACTTGTAATTGAGCGTTCATGCCGATTTGGTAGACGGGTTGCTTTAAAAATCGGAAGAGGCCGGTACCGAAATTGATAATAGTCTGAAAGAACGAGCATCGACAGAAATGGAGGTCAGCCGCGTATGCTTACGACAGATCAGATCATCGAAGCCATGTCGGAACACGGGCTGCGCATTACCGATCAGCGGAAGACGCTCGCCAAGCTGTTTGGCGAACATTCGGGATATTTGACGGCCAAGGATGTATATGAATATATGGGGCAGAAGTACAGCGGGCTCAGCTTTGATACCGTCTATCGCAATTTGCGCGTTTTGAACGATCTGGGAGTTCTGGAGCAAGTCGTCTTCGAAGAAGGGGTCAAGTTCAGAGGTCGCTGCAGCGAAGATCATCACCATCATCACATGATCTGCCTGCAATGTCAGAAGACGTATCCGATTACGTTCTGTCCGATGCAGCTGACAGACGCTCCGGATGATTTCCAGGTTGTACAGCATAAATTCGAGGTGTTTGGCTACTGCCGCGAATGCGGACAGGAAGAGGGGGGCAAGCCGATGTCAGGCGTCGGCGCGGCCAGACGGGATGAGCGGGGATGAAGGCGGCGCGCAGGGTGGTTCAAGTTCCAATCCATGTATACCGGAAATACATTTCGCCGCTCAAACCGGCGACCTGCAGATTTTACCCGACCTGTTCGGCCTATGCGCTGGAAGCCATTGAGGTGCACGGAGCGCTGAAGGGCTCCTGGCTGGCGGCCAAGCGAATCGCCAAATGCCATCCATTCCATCCGGGCGGAATCGACCTGGTTCCACCGCCCGGCGGCCAGAAAACACGGGTGGAAGCGGAATAGTACGGCATCGCTTGACATCGTGGATAGAGCTTTAATAAAATAAATATAATAAAAATATCGATATCCGAGGAAGAGATAAGTACGAAACGACAAGCCTTGTACAGAGAGCCGGGGAAGCTGCAAACCGGTCTTGGCTGATTTCGGAAAATGGTCTTGGAGGATCCGCTTTTGAGCGCTTGCAGCATCTGCCTGAAGCTGCCGTAAAGGAGCGGCGTGATCCAGCGTTAATGGACAGCCGTTATGCGCGGCTGATGAGCCTGCGGTCTGTCAAGGACGCAGGGAAATTGGGTGGTAACACGTGAGATCAACTCTCGTCCCATAGGGGGCGGGAGTTTTTTGCTGTTCTGCAGCAAGCAGGTCAAATTTCACAATCAATTCAATTCAGCGCAAAGGGATGGTGCCAAGTGACAGACAAGAAGACGTTTTATATTACGACGCCGATCTATTATCCGAGTGACAAGCTCCATATCGGGCATGCTTACACAACGGTGGCGGGGGATGCGATTGCCCGGTACAAGCGTCTGCGCGGCTATGACGTCCGTTATCTGACGGGGACGGATGAGCATGGACAGAAGATCGAGCGCAAAGCGCAAGAGGCTGGCAAGACACCGCAGCAGTTCGTGGATGACATCGTGGCTGGCATCAAGGAGCTGTGGAAGAAGCTGGATATTTCGAATGAAGACTTTATTCGGACGACGGAGAAGCGTCATACGAGCGTCGTACAGGACGTGTTCGAGCGGCTTCTGAAGCAGGGCGACATTTATAAAGGCGAATATGAAGGCTGGTATTGTACCCCGTGTGAATCGTTCTTTATGGAGCGGCAGCTTGTGGACGGCAAATGCCCGGACTGCGGCCGCCCAGTAGAACTGGTCAAGGAAGAAAGCTATTTCTTCCGGATGAGCAAATATGTCGATCGTCTGCTGCAATATTATGAAGAGAATCCGGACTTCATTCAGCCGATTTCCCGCAAGAATGAAATGATCAACAACTTCATCAAGCCGGGGCTGGAGGATCTCTCGTTTTCCCGTACAACCTATGAATGGGGCGTCAAGGTCAAGAGTGATCCGAAGCATGTGATCTATGTATGGATCGATGCATTGCTGAACTATGTGACGGCGCTTGGCTACGGTTCAGAGGACAGCTCGCTGTATGAGCGGTACTGGCCGGCGGATGTTCATCTGATGAGCAAGGAGATCGTCCGTTTCCATACGATTTACTGGCCAATCATCTTGATGGCGCTGGATATGCCGCTGCCGAAGAAGGTGTTCGCACACGGCTGGCTGCTGATGAAGGATGGCAAAATGTCCAAGTCTAAAGGCAATGTCGTTGATCCGGTCACGATGATCGACCGTTATGGCCTCGATGCGCTGCGCTATTACTTGCTGCGCGAGGTTCCATTCGGGGCGGACGGCACGTTTACGCCGGAAAGCTTTGTAGAGCGCGTGAATTCCGATCTGGCCAACGATCTGGGCAACCTGCTGAATCGTACAGTCGCTATGGTAGATAAATATTTCGGCGGAGAGGTTCCGGCTTTCCGCGCGGGAGTTACGGCGTTTGATGCGTCGCTGGAAGAAGCGGCGCAGGCTGTCTATGACAAAGTGGAAGCCGCTATGGAGAATATGGAGTTCTCCGTGGCCTTGACGGCGATCAGCCAATTCGTGAGCCGCAGCAACAAGTATATTGATGAGACACAGCCTTGGACCTTGGCGAAGGATGAGAGCAAGCGCGAGGAGCTGGCTTCTGTCATGAGCCATCTGGTGGAGTCGCTGCGGATTGCCTCGATTCTGCTGCAGCCGTTCCTGACCCGCACCCCTCGCAAAATTTGGGCGCAGCTCGGCATCGAGGAAGGCGAGCGGACCGCATGGGACAGCGGCCGCACATTGGGGGCTATTCCGGGCGGCACTAAGCTGCACAAGGGAGATCCAATCTTCCCGCGCCTTGACCCGGAAGTCGAAGTGGCCTACATTGCCAGCGCCATGACCGGCGGGGCGGCAGCTTCTGCATCCGAAGGTGAAGGCGGCAAGAATCCGGCTGCTGGCAGTGAAACAGCAGCGGAGCCAGTGGAGCTTAAAGAGGAGATCGGCATCGAGGATTTTGCGAAGGTGGAGCTGCGTGTCGCCCAGGTTATCGCCTGTGAGCCGGTGAAGAAGGCGGATAAACTGCTCAAGCTGCAGCTGGATCTCGGCTTTGAGCAGCGCCAGGTGGTATCCGGCATCGCGAAATTTTACAAGCCGGAGGAGCTGGTCGGTCGCAAGGTGATCTGTGTGACGAACCTGAAGCCGGTCAAGCTGAGAGGAGAGCTGTCTCAGGGCATGATTCTGGCGGCCTCCGAAGGAGAACAGCTGACGCTGGCTACGGTGCCGGACAGCATGCCTAATGGCGCGGTTGTTAAATAAACGGCTCATCGTGAAGCCTTATATGGAAGCGGAATGCCTTGGCCAAGGCATTCCGCTTTTTTTGCCGGAGGCAGCTCTGGCTATGAATGAGCATTAATAGTAACCGTTACGATTTATGTTGACTTGGCTCATGTTTGCTCTTATAATCTTGATAGTAATCATTACGATTAGTTGATGGGAGCGGAGTTTGAGTTATGAAGAGACAGAAAAAAGCAACATGGATGTCAGCCATCCTGCTGACGATTATCCTCGCGATCACCGGCTGTGGAAACAGCTCGGGAGGCATTGTGGAAGGCAAAGTCAACGTGATTACAACATTTTATCCGATATATGAGTTTGCCAAGGAAATCGGCGGCGAAGATGCGAATGTAATCAGTTTGCTGCCTACGGGAGTGGAGCCCCATGATTGGACGCCGAAGAGTCAGGACATCCTGAACACGTCCAAAGCGCAGCTGTTCCTGTACAATGGAGCCGGGCTGGAGGGCTGGGTTCCAGGGTTCCTGAAAGGGCTGAACAAGGATTCCGAGGTGAAGGCGGTTGAAGTCAGCCAAGGGATCCAATTGATTAACGCCGAGGGAGACGACGGTCATAATCATGGCGGAGCCGTAGAGGATCCGGGACATGAGGAAGATAACCACGCTCATGATGACCATGCTCATGACGATCACCAGCACGAGACTGGCGATCATGCCCATGAAGATGAGCATGATCATGAGCATGAAGGTCATGACCACGCTCATGAAGAAGAACATGCCGGGGATGATCACAGTCATGAGGCGGAAGCGGATCACGCAGCTGAAGAAGACACAGGCGCAGACACATCCGGCGACGGTCACAATCACAGCCATCACACCGACCCCCACACTTGGGTAAGCCCGAAATCGGCGCTCATTATGGCTGAGAACATCAAGAACAGTCTGATCGAGGTGGACCCTGCGAACAAGGAAGGCTATGAGCAGCGATTTGAAGCGCTCCAGCAGAAGCTGATCAAGCTGGATCAAGATTTTGAGACCGAGCTGTCTGCCTTGCCGAAAAAAGATATCGTCGTTTCACACCAGGCCTTCGGATATTTGGCTCGCGACTACGGACTGACACAGCATGCGATCATGGGCTTGTCACCAGATGCGGAGCCAAGAGCGCAGGATATTGTCAAGCTTGCGAACATCGTCAGAGACAACCAAATTCGGTACGTGTTCTTTGAGGAACTGGTGTCTGACAAGATTGCCAAAATGCTTGCTTCTGAAGCCGGCGTCGACACGCTGGTGCTGAACCCGGTGGAAGGCCTGACGAAAGAGCAGGCGGAGCGCGGGGAAAACTACTTCACACTGATGGAGAAAAATTTGCAAAATCTGAAGAAGGCTTTACAATAAATAAGATGGGGATTCTAATCCCCATCTTACACTTTTTTTAAGACATGCATTCGAATATTCGATTTTATCCATAGAAAGGCGGCCAGATTTATGGAGCCGGAAGTACAGGATTGCCATCAATCCATCATACAATTAAACAAGGTTTCTTTCAGCTATAGAGACCAGCAGGTCATCCGCGATCTGAACTTCTCGGTCAAGGAGCGGGATTTTGTCGGGATCGTCGGCTCGAACGGCGCGGGAAAAACGACGCTGCTGCGCATGATTGTCGGGCTGCTGCCTGCTGCAGAAGGGGCGATTGAGCTGTTCGGCACACCGATCCGCAAATTCAAGGACTGGGAGCGCATCGGCTATGTTCCGCAAAAAAACGCATTTAACCCCTTGTTCCCTGCCACGGTGCGGGAGGTGGTGATGTCCGGCCTCTACAATCGCAAAAGCCTGTTCAAGCGCCTGTCCCGTCAGGACCAGCAGAAATGTGATGATGCGCTTGAGGTGATGCGTATTCAGGATATTGCGGACAAGCGGATCGGTGCGTTGTCCGGCGGACAGCAGCAGCGGGTCTTTCTGGCCCGGGCGCTGATCAACCGGCCGGATTTGCTCATTCTGGACGAACCGACGATCGGGATCGATGCGGAGACGCAGGCAGGTTTTTTTGATCTGATTACCCATATGCACGCCCGCCATCACATGACGTTCCTGATGGTGACCCATGATCTGGATATGGTGAAGGATTATTTGGGAGAATCCCCGGTCTCGCAGAACGGCAAAATCCAGTTCTTTGTCCGGCACTCGCATGAAATAGAGAACTGTGCGGAAGAGGATCTTCAGCATTCTCTCGTTTGATTGAACATCGTAGGTGAAGGAGACGTTATCATTGCTTGATATATTGTTTAGCGATTTTTTTCAGCGGGCGCTTGTCGGCGGCGTGTTGATCGGCATTACGGCACCGCTCATCGGGATGTTTCTCGTGCTGCGCCGGCTGTCCATGATCGGCGATACGCTGTCCCATGTGACCATCGCGGGCGTGGCGCTCGGCTTTCTGATTGAGGTATACCCGATCGCAGCCGGCCTCGTGTTTGCGGTGCTTGCGTCCTTTGCGATCGAGAAGCTCCGCAAGGCTTACAAAAGCTATGCCGAGCTGTCGATAGCCATCATCATGTCCGGCGGTGTGGCGCTGGCCTCCCTCTTCTTCACGCTGGGAATGGGGTACAACACCGATGTCATGAGTTATCTGTTCGGCAGCATCTACACGCTGGACACAACCGATATCTATATGGTAGCCGGCGTAACCGTGGTTGTCATTGCTGTCGTTGCGCTGCTGTTCAAGGAGTTTTTCCTGCTTAGCTTCGAGGAGGATGCCGCCAGTGTAAGCGGCTTGCCCGTGAAGATGATGAACATGCTGATCACGGTATTGACCGCGCTTGTTGTCAGCACAGCGATTAAAATCGTCGGCGCCCTACTTGTGTCCGCGCTGCTTACGATTCCGGTGGCAATCAGTCTGCTGCTCGCCAGAAGCTTCCGGTCCTCCATCATTTTGTCGGTGATCATCTCGGAGCTGGCTGTCATCGGAGGCTTGATGATGGCCGGACTGTTCAATCTGGCGCCAGGCGCCACAATTGTGCTGCTGCTGATTGCACTGCTTGTCATTACGATGCTGGGCAGAAAAGGTTTTACGACGACCTAAGGAGGGCTGATAGTCATGGCCGATATTCATATTGGAATTGCGTTTGCCGCGGGGCTCGCATCCTTTATCTCTCCCTGCTGTTTGCCTCTGTACCCTTCCTACCTGTCGATCATTACGGGGATGTCCGTCAATGATCTGAAGAATGAGCAAAGCCGCAAAGATGTCCGCTTCCGTACGATGACCCATACGCTGGCGTTCATCCTCGGCTTCTCGGCAGTGTATTACTCCCTCGGATGGGGCGCCGGACTGTTCGGCGAATTTTTTATCGAATACCAGGGACTGATCCGTCAGCTCTCCGCGCTGCTTATCGTGTTGATGGGACTTATGCTGTTAGGTATTTTTCAGCCGCGGATGCTGATGAAAGATTTTAAATTCAATTTTAAAGGCAAGCCGGCAGGATACATAGGCACCTTTTTGTTCGGGATCGGCTTTGCCGCAGGCTGGTCGCCTTGCGTCGGACCGATTCTGATGGCGATTATTGCGCTTGCTGCTACCGATCCGGGGACGTGGTTCCCGCTCATTACCGCTTACTCGCTGGGCTTTGCCGTGCCATTTTTTGTCCTGGCGTTTTTCATCGGATCCACCCGCTGGATTCTGAAGTACTCCCAGACGCTGATGAAGGTCGGCGGCGCATTGATGATTGTGATGGGGGTGCTGCTGTTCACGAACCAGATGTTCCGGATTACGATCTGGCTCCAGAGCATTACGCCGGAGTGGCTTAAATTTTGACAGATTGATGTCATTAGCATTTTACAAGTTTTAGCGGGCGCTGCAGCAGCGTTGTTTCGGACAAGAAATGGGCTTGCTTTCAGCCAGAAAAAGGTTCCGGGACTTGCCAACTAGTCTTCAAACCATGTATCATTACAGGTGCGGGTAGAACGGTTTTGAAGGGTCACGTAATTATAGAAAAGAGGGAAAAGGATGCCGACACCTAGCATGGAGGATTATTTGGAGCGCATCTACAAATTGATCGACGAGAAGGGATATGCGCGCGTTTCGGATATCGCCGAAGGCTTGGAGGTTCACCCCTCATCCGTCACGAAAATGATTCAAAAGCTGGATAAAGATGAATATCTGATCTATGAAAAATACCGCGGGCTGGTATTAACGAACAAAGGTAAGAAGATGGGCAAGCGGCTTATGGAACGGCATCATTTGCTGGAGGAATTTCTGGAGATGATCGGCGTTCAGGAGGAAAATATTTACCGTGATGTCGAAGGAATCGAGCATCATTTGAGCTGGGATTCCATTATGAGAATTGAAACGCTTGTCGAATATTTCAAGCGTGACGAGAATCGACTTCAGGAATTGCGTGACATTCATAACGAATTAGTCAACGAATCGTAATGTGGCATCTGTCGCCTGTGACAGGTGCCCTTTTCCTAACATGACGGAAAGTGCTTTCTAATGCAGCGGCTCATGCCCGGTTCCTTAGAGAGGTCGCCTTGGGGGCGCCTTTTCGTTCACTCTCTGCACTCTTCATCCACCTGCAAATTTTGTTTTGAAAGGAATTTATATCATGAGGCTTCGAAGATGGTTATTGGTACTGATGATGTTGTTATTATGTATCCCTTCTGTAATTCCGACTGCACAAGCACAGTCAGCAGGCATTAGCATTTATCTGGATGGACAAAGATTGAACAGCGATACATCCCCCTACATACTTCCTAAAGTATATGTAACCATGGTGCCGACCCGGATAATCAGCGAAGGCATCGGTGCGAGCGTAACTTGGAATCAGGCTTCGAAAACCGCAATGATCCGCAAGGATGGCTCGGTCATTACGTTAACGTCAGGCAGAACGACAGCTACCGTCAACGGAGCAGCGGTGCCGCTTGACGCATCGGTGGAGATCCGAAACGGAAGAATCATGGTGCCGATCCGGTTCATCAGTGAGAATCTCGGCTTGAGGGTATCCTGGAACCAGGCAGCTCAGCGCATCGATCTGTACAGCAGAATCGTTAGCCCGCCCGTACAGCCGGTACAGCCAGGACAACCGGGAGAGCCCGGGGCGCCAGCTTCGGATGAAATAAGAGGCGCATGGATATCCACGGTGTACAACCTGGATTGGCCCGTGGCTGGAAGCAGTGTGCAGCAGCAGCAAGCGGATTATATTCGCATGATTGACGAGCTGCAGCGCACGGGCATCAATACCGTCTATGTGCAGGTTCGTCCTGCAGGGGACGCTTTGTATCCGTCAGCGCTGGTGCCTTGGTCCAAGACGGTCAGCGGCACTCAGGGCGTCGATCCGGGCTATGATCCGGTGGCCTTTATGATCGAAGAGACGCATAAGCGAGGCATGGAATTTCACGCTTGGTTCAACCCGTTCCGGGCGAACACGGCTGCCAATGTGACGGGGCTTGACCCGAGGCATGTCGCGGTTGCACATCCGGAGTGGATTGTGAATACAGGCAATCAGCTGTATATTAATCCCGGCATTCCGGCAGCAAGACAACATATCATTGACGTCATTATGGAAGTGGTCAACCGCTATGATATCGACGGCGTTCACCTGGATGATTACTTCTACCCGTCGAATACGGTGTTTCATGATGAGGCAGCTTACCAGACTTACAATCAGGGGGTTTACCGCAACATCGGCGACTGGCGCCGGGGGAACATCAACCTGTTTGTAAGCGGACTGAAGGACAGCATCCATCATGTCAAACCGGATGTGAAGTTTGGCATCAGTCCGTTCGGCGTGTGGCGCAATCAGTCCACCGATGCAAGCGGATCGGAGACCAGTGCAGGCGTCACCGCCTATGACAGCATGTATGCTGACGTTCGGGCCTGGATCCGCAACGGATGGGTCGACTACGTGGCTCCGCAGATCTACTGGAGCATGAGCAACCCGGCGGTCGATTACGATGTGCTTGTCGACTGGTGGGTGAGGGAAGTGAGCGGAACCGATGTCGATCTGCTGATCGGGCATGCGGCATACAAGCTGGGCACCTCGGAGATTGGCTGGCAAAGCGCGTCAGAGATTATCAATCAGCTGCGTTATAACCAACAATACAGTGAAATCAAAGGCAGCATCTTCTTCAGAGCAGAAAATATACTAAGCAATTCTTTGGGACTTAAAGATCAATTGCAATCATATTACAGATCATCGGCACGTCCTTGAGGTATGAATACTCCCCCGTTCTCATACATAGTCAATAGACTATGTGAGGCGGGGGATTTTCATATGCAAATAAACGCTGTATTTGAAGGCGGGGGAGTCAAAGGAATCTCGCTTGCAGGAGCTGTCAAGGCAGCAGAGACTGCCGGGATTCAATTCAGCAGGGTGGCAGGCACGTCTTCAGGCTCCATCGTTGCCTCAGTACTGGCCGCAGGGTATACAGCGGATGAGATGAAGCTGATCATTGAGAGCACGCCTTTTCATTCCTTGCTGAAGCGGGCTCCGATTTTCAATGCCAAAATCGTAGGCCCGGCGCTTCGGGTGCTGATCAAGAGAGGCCTGTATTCCGGTGAGGCGCTGGAGAGCTGGATCCGCAACATTTTGCTGGAGAAAGGGATGTTGACCTTTTCAGATATACCGTCCGGGAAACTGTACATTGTCGCTTCGGACATTACGAATGGCAGACTGCTGGTGCTGCCTGATGACTTGCGCCATTACGGCATTAATCCGTCCACGTTTCCGGTCGCCAAGGCCGTGCGCATGAGCTGCAGCATACCGTATTTTTTTGATCCGGTGATTCTTCGGCTGCTGGGACGGGCGGCGAAAGGCAAATCCTTCAACGAGCAGTTTGTTTACGTGGTTGACGGGGGCTTGCTCAGCAATTTCCCGCTGTGGCTGTTTGATAAAGATTCGCTGGGCGGACCGAAGCCGCTGCCGGTGATCGGCTTTCAGATGGTCGGGAAGAACAGCAATAAGCCGCGCGTCATTAACGGCCCGTTCAGCATGATGACGGCCATGTTCGAAACGATGCTGTCCGCCCATGATGAACGTTATATCGAGCAGAGGAACCGCAGCCGGACGATCAAAATACCGACGCTTGGCATCAGCACCACCCAATTCGATCTGACAAAAGAGGAAAGCGAAAGCCTGTACGCATCGGGGGTGCGCGCAGGGACGCAGTTTTTCTCCCGCTGGAAGGCGGAAGGAAGGCTATAGCGTCAACGAACCGGCAAGCGTATCGTATGACCACGCAACAAAAGAGGTGTCCTCAAGATCTTAGGATCTTGATGGACACCTCTTGCGGCTGCAGGGCCAGGATATGTTAATGATATTTCGGGAGATCGTCGGACGGATCGGATTTCCCTTTCTGGCCCTCGATAACCTGGAACGGATATTGCTTCCGTTTGGATGGCGGACTGCTTTTCCGGACACCGTTGTTTTTGGCAGCAAGCTTGGCGGCAGTACGCTTCGATGGCTTTACCTTCGGATGCCGTTTCGTTCGTGGAGGAAACTTGTAGAGCAGGTATACCACCCCGACGACAATGACCGGGATCAGAACATAGTTCCTCGTACTTGGGTTGAACAACATACTGATAATTCCGAGCGCTGCAAGCGTAATTGCAGTCCAAAAAATAATGGCATGCCTTCTCATGGATTACTCATCCTTTCGCGGGATCCAGCACACTCCCTGTCACAGATTGCGGAACGGTAACGTTCTCTTTCTCGTACTGAGCATCCAGTTCACGCATTCTGTTAAAGGATGCGATGGATACTTCAACTTGGTCATCGGTAGGCTCTTTCGTGGTCAGAAGCTGAAGCCACAGACCGGGATATCCAAGGTAGCGGAGCACTGGGACGTCTCTGAGCGCATTGGTCAGCTTGAGAAATTCGAAGGAAACGCCAAGCACGACCGGAAGCAGAACGATCCGCTGAACAATCCGTTCGGTCATATTGTCCCATGGAACCAGGGAATATACGGCCACGCCGAGCACGATGGTCAGCATCATGAAGCTGCTGCCGCAGCGGTAATGGAGGCGCGTATATTTTTGCACATTTTTCACCGTGAGCTCTTCACCGGCTTCGTATGCGCTAATGACCTTGTGCTCCGCACCGTGATACTGGAACAGTCTCTTGATGACAGGCGTTTGCGAGATGATCCACAGATACGCCAGCAATAAAATCAGCTTGATGACGCCTTCTATCAGATTACGCACAATGTAGTTGTCTAATGTGTTGCCAAATAAAAAATCCTCTACGAAAACAGGGACCAAGGTGAACAGAAGCTTGCCTAATATGAAGGACAGCACACTGACGGCGGCAACGCCGATAATCATGCTGAGGCTCCAGCCCGATTCTTCCTTCTCTTTCTGCTTTTCACGCTCCTCAGGCTCCAGCGTATCGTCAGCATAAGCATCAGCAGAGTAGTTCAAATGCTTGGAACCTTTAATGGAGGAATCTATGAGACTCACAATACCGCGGAGAAACGGAATCTTTCTGAGCTTCAGGACCCAAGCCTTGTCTTCGCGAGGAACCTCCAAAAATTTAATCTCGTCGTTCTTTCTCCGAACAGCCGTAACGTTGACATGCTTGCCGCCGAACATAACACCTTCGATGACAGCCTGACCGCCGTAGCTGACCGGGGTTGATTTTTGGGACAACCGGCTCACCCTCCTGAAATTCAATCTATGAAACCTATTGTAGCGAATTTTGAAAGTAATTTCTAGTTGGATTAGGCTGGGCGCGATCGGAGCATACTATAGCTTATTTCCATGAAAGAGCATCTTCCGGTAGTGGAGCCGGGAGTGCGGATGCATAGAGGAGGATGAAGCGACATGCATGAACGCCTGTTTCGACAGCAGTATCCGCATACGAATCCGATCGCTTTTGCGCTGGAGCTGGGCTACTATGCCGGGCTGATCTGGGGGGCGATCCGGTGGGTTTTTTATACGCTGAACTTTACGCAGGTGCTGCCGGGATTTCTGCTGGAGCCGTATTTCAAACATCGTTTCCTGAACAGCACAGCGGGACATTTGGCCGGATGGCTTGGCTTCATTGCCTTTTCGGTCATCGCCTCGCTGCTGTACGTATTTCTGTTTCGCAAGCTGAAGGGGCCTTGGCCCGGCATTGCATATGGGGCGGTCTGGTGGATCATGCTGTTCATCGTATTAAACCCGTGGCTGCAAATGACAAGGCCGGTCAAGCTGCTGACCTGGGATTCGAATATATCGGAGTTCTGCGTCTTTATTCTATGGGGGCTGTTTATCGGGTACACGACAGCTCAGGAATATACGGATGAAAAGCTGCGAGAGCCGAAGAAGATGATCAGCTAGAGAGGGCTCCCGCCTGCCCGAACAATAAAAACTTCTCAAGGCGATGCCCGCTATGGTAAAATAGCTTTTGGTTATTTGACGAAAAGGTGGGAAACCCTATGAAGTCCATATGGGTGATAAACGGACCGAATTTGAACCTGCTTGGCGTTCGGGAACCGGGAATCTACGGTTCGCTCAGCCTGCAGGCGATCGAAGAGTCATTGAGCAAACAGGCGGAACAAGCCGGTATCGGTATTACCTTCTTTCAGTCGAACCATGAAGGAGCGATCATTGACCGCATCCATGAAGCGATGGGCAAGGCCGACGGCATATTGCTGAACCCCGGTGCGCTGACCCACTACAGCTATGCGGTTCGCGATGCGATCAGCTCGGCGCGAATTCCGGTTGTGGAAGTTCATTTGTCGAATATTCACGCCCGTGAGGAATTTCGTCACAAGTCGGTCATCGCCCCGGTCGCTGTAGGGCAGATTGCAGGCTTTGGTGCAGACAGCTACAGTCTCGGACTGACGGCGCTGCTCCAGGTGCTGGATCGGCAGGAGGCCAAGTAACAGGCCTATTGATACGATCTGAGAGAGGAGATAGAAAAGATATGAGCAATCATCGAGTGACCAAGCTTCGCGAGAAGCTGCAGCAGGATGGATTGTCGGCCGTCTTGGTTGCAAGTCCGATCAACCGCCGTTATTTGTCCGGGTTTACCGGATCGGCCGGCTATGTACTCATCACCTTGAACGAGGCGTATCTGCTTACGGATTTCCGCTACATGACGCAGGCTCCCCAGCAGGCCAAAGGATTCAAGGTCGTTGAACATGGACCGAAGGTGATGGAGACGGTGAAGGAGCTTCTCGCTTCGGAGGGCATCACTTCCCTGGGCTTTGAGCAGGATCATGTTACATACGGCGTATATTCTACATACTCCGAGCAGCTGAATCCGATTCAGCTCGTAGCTACATCAGGCCTGGTGGAACAGCTGCGCATATTCAAGGACGCCGAGGAACTGCAGGTGATGCAGCGGGCGGCGGATTTGGCAGATAAGACGTTCAGCCATGTGCTGGGCATTCTGAAGCCGGGCTTAACCGAGCGTGAGATCGATCTGGAGATGGAAATGTTCATGCGTCAGCATGGCGCGACCGCCTCTTCGTTCGATACGATCGTGGCGTCCGGGGAACGCTCCGCGCTCCCTCATGGCGTGGCCAGCGAACGGGTCATTCAGGGCAATGAATTTGTCACTTTCGACTTTGGCGCGCTGCTGGACGGATACTGCTCGGATCTGACACGTACCGTGGCACTGGGCAACCCGGATCCGAAATTAAAGGAGATTTATGACATTGTGCTGGAGGCGCAGCTGCATGCGCTGGCCCATATCAAGCCGGGCATGACAGGACGCGAGGCCGACGCGCTTGCTCGCGATATCATTGACCGTTATGGCTATGGCGAGTATTTCGGTCACAGCACAGGTCATGGCCTTGGCATGGAAGTGCATGAGTCGCCGCGGCTGTCCAAGCTGAGCGACGATGTGCTGCAGCCAGGCATGGTGGTTACTGTAGAGCCTGGCATTTATCTCCCTGGACTCGGCGGGGTCCGGATCGAGGATGATATCGTCATCACGGAAACGGGTATACAGATCCTGACAAGCTCCAGCAAGGATTACACCGTACTTTCATGATGTGACCGCAGCTATTTATTTAACTATCCTTAGGAGGGATCTTCAGTGATTTCAGTTAACGATTTTAAAACAGGATTAACCGTAGAAGTGGAGGGCGATATCTATACCGTTCTCGATTTCCAGCATGTAAAGCCGGGTAAAGGTGCAGCGTTCGTTCGCTCCAAGCTGAAAAACCTGCGCAATGGCAACACCGTTGAAAAAACATTCCGCGCAGGCGAAACGATCGGCCGCGCTCAAATCGACAACCGCGGCGTTCAGTACCTGTATGCAAGCGGACAAGAGCATGTGTTCATGGATAACGAAACCTATGACCAGTTCAGCTTGACCAGCGAACAGCTGGAATGGGAACTGAACTTCCTGAAAGAGAATATGAATGTAAATATCATCAGCTATCAAGGCGAAATCCTCGGGATCAACCTGCCAAACAGCGTTGAACTGAAGGTTGTAGAAACCGAACCAGGCATCAAGGGCAACACAGCGACAGGAGCAACGAAGAATGCCCAGGTAGAGACGGGTCTGAACGTTCAGGTTCCGCTCTTTATTAACGAAGGCGATGTGCTTCTGATTGATACCCGTGACGGCAAGTACATCTCCCGTGCATAATGAAGACTTGGAAACCGCAAGCGGCGGCTTCCAGGCATCATGACGTGAGAGACTCCTGTACAGTGTACAGGGGTTTTTTGCGCAATTCCCGGAGGTCCTGCTGTCGTCCTTTCCAAGGGACGAACGGACGCCCAATTTATAACAGATAGCCGTCATTCATGCGAAAAACCTTGACGGAACAAGTCACTTTCGTATTATACTGTTTTAAAGTGAGAAACTGATGTGAGCAGATACAGATTCTATGTGGGGAGTGAAAGAAGCGTTGTCACTGTACGTCATGAAATTCGGAGGCAGTTCTGTAGGGGATACGGAACGGATGCAGCGCGTCGCCAAACGAATTGTAGAGAAGCAGGATGAAGGTCACCAATGCGTTGTCGTCGTGTCCGCCATGGGGGATACAACCGATGATTTGATCGATCAGGCGAAGCTATTAAACGACAATCCGCCGGCTCGGGAAATGGATATGCTGCTGACGACAGGGGAGCAGATTTCGATCTCCCTGTTGTCGATGGCGATTCACAGCCTCGGGCGCAAGGCGTTATCGTATACCGGCTGGCAGGCCGGATTCCTTACCGATTCCGTCCACAGCAAAGCGCGTATTGCCGACATTCATCCGGAGCGCGTGCTCAAAGCGCTGGATGAAGGGAACATCGTCATCGTAGCCGGCTTCCAGGGCATGTCCGAGGAAGGCGAAATTACGACGCTCGGCCGCGGCGGCTCGGATACGACGGCGGTTGCGCTTGCGGCGGCTATTGACGCTGACGTTTGCGAGATTTACACCGATGTGGACGGCGTGTACTCGACCGATCCGCGCGTTGTCAAATGCGCCAGAAAGCTGAATGAAATCTCCTATGACGAGATGCTGGAGCTTGCCAATCTCGGCGCTGCGGTCCTGCATCCGCGGGCGGTGGAGTATGCGAAGCACAATCAGGTGAAGCTGGTCGTCAGATCGAGCTTCAATTATAACGAAGGAACGGTTGTTAAGGAGGAAGCAAGCATGGAGCAGGGTGTGGTAGTCAGTGGAATTGCCTATGATAAGAACGTCGCCAGAATCAGCATTCTGGGGGTAGCCGATGTTCCGGGCGTGCTCGCCCAGATGTTCGGTGCCCTTGCCACAGAAGGGATCGACGTGGATATCATCGTGCAGAGCGGCGTGCAGAACGGAGAGGCGGATTTTGCGTTCACCGTCTCGCTTGAGGATCGGGAGCGGGCGCTTGCGGTCATTGAGAAAATCCGCGATCAGCTGCCGTACCGTGACGTGACCTCCGAGGATAACTTGGTGAAAGTATCCATCGTTGGCGCCGGCATGGTCAGCCATCCGGGCGTGGCCGCCCAGATGTTCGATGTCATCTCGAAACAGGGCGTCAGCATCAAGATGGTCAGCACGTCGGAGATCAAGGTGTCCTGCGTCATCGAGAGCGGCAATTTACAAAATGTCGTTCAGGCGCTTCATACCGCGTACGGACTGGACACGGATCAGCAGGCGGTTGTCGGCGGGCCTCAGGTACGCCGATAATACGCACCTCTAACCATAACAGCGGGCCGAGCAAGGAGAAATCCTTTGCTCGGCTCGCTTTTTTTATACTCACCTGCCGTGGGAAGCCAGGATATCCCGGAGATCTCTCGAATCTTGAACGCCCCGCCCTGCATTGTCGAGCCTAATAGGGCAGCAGTTTCGCTGCCCCTTCCCGCAAGTTCCCTCCATTTCTGTCTATGATATTGAAAAAAATAGAGATATTCCGAGAGAAGGCTGCATATTTTTAAACATCATAACAAGCAGAAGGAGGTTTACTGATGCTGGACAAGTTTGTCACGAGCATGGCCTCGCTCCGATTTTTCTCCGGCAGCCTGGAAATTGTCGCAGCCATTATTATGCTCCGGTTGAACCAAGTGGACAAGGCCTTGGCGGTCAACTCGGCGCTTGCGTTTATGGGGCCGCTCATCCTGATTGTGACGACCACGATCGGGCTTGTCGGAATGGCCGACAAATTGTCCTGGGGCAAGATTGGCTGGATATTGTGCGGGGTGTCCTGTCTCTTATACGGGATCTTAAAAAAATGATAGATTCGCGGCATAAAAGTCAGGTACAAGCATACACATGGGAGTAAGAAAGTTCTTTTATATGAGGTAGTTACCATGAGGACAGGTAGGTTGGGGGAAATGGATATGACACTGGATTGGTTAGGGCTGTTTCCCGAAAGCATCAGGCTCATCCTGCTGAAGCTGCCGAAGGCGATGCTGGACCATCTTGAGGAGATTCGAATCCGCGAGGAGCGTCCGCTTGAGATCAATGCCGCTGGCCGGCATCATTTTCTGGACCGGGACGGCGGCTTGAGCTTGCACCCCGGCGAAGCGTACAAGCCGACCCGGGAGGATACAAGGCGGCTGCTGGACCTGATCAGCAACCACTCCTTGTACACGATGGAGGAGGAGCTGCGAAAAGGCTTCATTACGATTCCCGGCGGTCACCGGGTTGGGCTGGTCGGCAGAACGGTGCTGAGCGGCGGCAGGGTGGAGCATATACGGGACATCAGCGGGTTCAACGTCCGGATAGCAAAGGAAATTCGGGGCGCAGCGGATGAGATTCTTCCTTTTCTGCTTGACCGAAAACGGGGCAGGGTGATGCACACCTTGATTCTCTCCCCTCCCCAGCAAGGGAAGACGACGTTGCTGCGAGACTTGGCCAGACAGATCAGCTATGGCAGCTGGGGGAACGCCCAGCTTCAATGGCCCGGACTCAAGGTTGGCATTATTGATGAACGGTCCGAAATCGCCGGCTGTCAGCGGGGCGTGCCGGGGTTCGATGTCGGGCCGCGCACCGATGTGCTGGATGGATGCCCGAAGGCGGAAGGCATGATGATGATGATTCGCTCGATGTCGCCGGATGTGCTCATTGTGGACGAGATCGGGCGGCCGGAGGATGCCGAGGCTGTCAATGAGGCGCTGCATGCCGGAATCAGTGTCATCGCTACGGCACATGGCTCCTCGATACAGGATATTGGCGGGCGGCCTGCGCTGTCGGCGCTGGTGCAGCAGCGAAGGTTTGAAATGTATGCGGTCCTATGCCGCAAGGGACATGAACGGTCTTACAAGCTGTACGACGGCGGGCAGCGCACGCTGCAAACCGCCGGCGCAGGTCCCCCGGGCGGTGATGCCTATGCTTAATCTGATCGGGGCCATTCTGGTGCTGGCAGCGGGAACTTTAGCCGGTTTTTATCAAGCTCATCAGTTTGCGCTAAGGCCCAGGCAGCTGAGGGAACTGATTCTGGCCCTTCAACGTCTGGAGACCGAAATCAGCTACGGTTTCACCCCGCTTCCGGATGCGCTGGAGCGAATTGGAGGCGGGCTCAAGGAGCCGCTGAAAACGTTGTTTATCGCTGCATCGGATTATATGAGCCCCGATTACGGACTCTCGGCCGAGGACAGCATCAGAAAGGCGCTGAATATGCACTGGAGACGAACCTCCATGAAAACTGCGGAGAAAGACGTGTTAGACCGGTTAAGCGGTGTACTTGGCACCAGTGACAGGCAGGACCAGATCAAGCATATAGCCCTGGCCGTCGGCCAGCTACAACACGAGGAGGCCGCGGCAAGGGAAGACCAGGCCAAGTACGAAAAGATGAGCAAAAGCCTGGGTCTGCTTATTGGAGCATTGATCGTCATATTGATCTTTTAGCGAGGTGCCAGGGAATGAACATTGAAGTGAACGCCATTTTTCAGATTGCAGGAATCGGCATCATCATCGCCATGATTCATACAGTCCTGAAGCAGATGGGAAAAGAGGATATGGCACACTGGGTGACGCTTATCGGGTTTGTCGTTGTGCTGTTTATGGTTGTCAGGCTGCTAGATGATCTGCTTAAGGAAATCAAAAGCATCTTTCTGTTCCAGTAGGTGGAGTTATGGAAATTATCCAGGTGGTCGGCTTTGGTCTGATTGCCACAATACTGATACTCGTTGTCAAGGAACAAAAGCCGCTGTTCGCTTTTCTGATTGCGGTAGCCGCCTCGCTCATGATTCTGCTGGTGCTGGTAGACCGGATCGGCTCGATCATTCGAATGCTGGAGAATATGGCTCAGAACGCAGGGGTAGAGCTGATATATTTGAAGACCGTGCTCAAAATTATAGGCATTGCTTATGTCGCGGAGATGGGGGCTCAAATTGTGCGGGATGCAGGCCAGGAGTCCATCGCTTCGAAAATAGAACTGGCGGGAAAAGTGCTCATATTGGTGCTGGCGATACCGATAATCGGGATTATCATCGAGACGGTCCTGAAGCTGCTCCCGGTCTGATGAAGGTGGGGGGTGTCATGACGCGTTCAGCATATCGGCTGCTGCAAGTTCTTGGATGGATGATCGTGATGTTGTTGATGATGGGGCTGTTTTCCGGAACCGTCCATGCCTCTTCCCCAGCGGAGGATTGGGTCAGACAGCAGACCGAGCAGCTGCCGACAGAGCAGGTAGAGAAATACTGGGAACAGCTGATGAAGGATTATGGCGGCTTCTTCCCGGAGGGCAGAACGCCCTCCCTGATGGATATGCTTCTGCCGGGAGGAGACGGATTATCGTTTACGTCGGTGCTCTCCGGGCTCGGCAAGTACATGTGGCACGAGGTGCTGTTTAATGGCAAGCTGCTGGTCAGCATCGTGATGCTGAGCATCATGAGCATGATCCTGGAGCAGCTGCAATCCGCTTTTGAAAAAAACACGGTCAGCCGCGTCGCCTACGCCATCTGCTACATGGTCGTGCTGATCCTTGCGGTCAACAGCTTCAGTGTCGCCATCGGCTACGCGAAGGGCGCGATCAGCAGCATGGTTGACTTCATGCTGGCGATGCTGCCGCTCCTGTTCGCTCTGATGGCTTCGATGGGAAATGTCGTCACCGTCTCCGTCGCCCATCCTCTGGTCATCTTTATGGTTCATACCGTGGGCACGCTGATCAGCACGATCGTATTTCCGCTTCTGTTCTTCTCGGCGATGCTGCATCTGGTAAGCTCGCTGTCCGATAAGTACAAGCTGACCCAGCTTGGCAATCTGCTGCGGGGTGTCGGTATGGGGGTGCTGGGGGTGCTGCTAACCGTTTTCCTCGGCGTGATTTCCGTGCAGGGCATATCCGGCTCGATTACGGACGGCGTTGTCATCCGGGCCGCCAAATACGTGACCGGCAACTTCGTGCCGGTCGTCGGCAAGATGTTCGCGGATGCAACGGACACGGTCATATCCGCATCGCTGCTCGTGAAGAATTCGATCGGTCTGGCCGGCGTCATCATCATATTGTTCCTGTGCGCGTTTCCCGCGATCAAAATATTGATACTGGCGCTCATCTACAATGTGTCCGCGGCAATCATGCAGCCGCTTGGTGACACTCCGATTGTCACCTGCCTCCAGACGATTGGCAAAACGATGCTGTACGTGTTCGCAGCGCTGGCTGCGGTGAGCATGATGTTCTTTCTGGCGATCACCATCATGCTGACGGCAGGCAACATCACCGTCATGATGAGGTGAGGCGGAGGGGTAGAGCTGCAGATGAAGCTTCCCGTTTGAAGGAGAACCGGATCGCTGCCGCTTATCTGAGCCCGAAGGGGAGTGAAGCGAAGAATGGACTGGCTGGGACAATGGCTGAAAAGCGTCATCATGATCGTGCTGTTTGCAGCCTTCGTGGATATGATCCTGCCGGGAAAAAAGATGGAACGCTACGCCAGAGTCGTGCTCAGCTTTCTCATCCTGTTGACGCTGCTCGGACCCATCGTCAGCCTGCTGACGGATTCGCCGGAGAATAAGCTGGCCGCAGAGCTGAGGCAGCTGGAGAGAGGGAGCGCTGACGAGGCGCAGCTGGACGCCATCCTGGCCCAGGCCGAGCAGTTCAAGGAACAGCAGCGGAACCAGAGCCTGCAATGGGCAGGCGAGGAGCTGGCCCGGGTGATGAAGGAAGACATCAGCCGGGAGACGGGGGAGCGTGTACAGAGCGTGCAGGTTGTCCTGGCGCTTGGCAAATCGGAAGAGTTGTCGGAAGCAGTCATTCAGTCGGTCAGTGTCAAGCTCGTGCCGGATCAGTCGAAGCCGGCGGAGCCCGACTCCAAGATCACCCATAAACCAATCGGTATAACACCCGTTGATGCTATAGATGTGAACATTCAATCAACGTCACACCCGAATAAGGATAATCCGGAGAACGAGTCAGGCAGCGTCCAGGAGGCGAGCTCGGCAGAAGCGAAGGCAAGGGTTCAGCCGGTTCGCGAATTGCTCAGCAGCCAGTGGGATTTGAAACCGGAGCAAATCACCGTCGAACTGCCTGGCGTGGAAGGCGATACGACATTATGAACGGAGGTGAATCGGATGGGGAACTGGCTAAAGCGGTTGGAGGAGTGGCTAGGTGGCGGGGCGGGCGGTGCTAAAAAGGTTCAAACCTTACGCTGGCTCATCATACTTGGGCTCGTCGGCGTGGCCATCATGCTGTTCAGCTCCTTCATCAATGTGAAGAAGATTGATCAGGACAATGTCAGCCGCGAGCCGCCGGACGCCTCGGTAACAACATCCGTGCCAACGGATGCGGATAACGCGGCCGGCGAATTTGAAACGATCGAGCAGGACTTCGAGATGCGCACCAAGGCGATGCTGGAGCAAATTGTCGGCGTCGGCGAGGTCGACGTCATGGTGACGGTGGAATCTACGGAAGAGCTGGTCGTCCATAAAAACATCAGGGATACCCAGGAGCTGACAGAGGAAACCGACGCGAACGGGGGCAAACGTCACATTACCAGCTACACCCGCGACGGTCAGATCGTCACTTACGAAACTTCCGGAGACCAGGCTCCGATCGTGACGAAGCGGATCAAACCGCAGGTCAGAGGCGTGCTGGTTGTGGCCAAGGGCGCCGAGAACGAAGTGGTGAAAGGACTGATTGTGGATGCGGTGCAGCGAGGTCTGAATGTTCCAACCTATCGCATCTCGGTCGTGCCTCGCAAGCAGCAGTAGCAGGGTGAACGAGCCGATCGTTCCCGCAGGTTCTCAATTAAAGGAGGAAGCGTGCATAATGAATAACAAAAGACAAACCATTTGGTTAGTATCGATGCTCAGTTTGATGGTCGTCCTCTCGGCCTACTACTTGTTCACGGATGATCCGGGCTCAACGACGCCGCCGGTAGCGGACAGCACCCAGGCCGATGGAGCGGGCCCAGGCGTACAAGGCGCAGACGGTACAGGCAATCCGGATGAGCTGGTGATCAACGAGATCGTGGAAGAAGGAGCTTCCGAAGAGCCGGGAACGGCGCCGGAGAATGCGGAAAGCACAGGCACGGAAACCGGGGAGGCTGATGCGGATTCCGGTGCTGCCGATGCCGATACGTCGGCTGCTGAAGGCAATCAGAATTCCGGACAATCGAACACCGGAGCCGAGCAGCCGAAGACCGAACCTTCAGGCGAGGACAAGTCGAGTGAAACGAGCAGCACAACCGGAGCCAAGACAGAGAAGGAAATTTTGGAGGAAGTTGCCGCCCAGGCGGGCACCAGCGAATCCAAAATCGAAGCTTACAAAATGGAGCGCACGGAAAAAAATATGAAGCTGTATGATGAATTGATGGCCAGAATCGGCAATCAGGACAGCACGCCGGAAGAATTGGCGAAGGCCAGCGAGCAGATGCGAGCTGCCGAGGAAAGAGAAGCGGTCATCGAGAGCATTGAGGTAGAACTCCAAGAACAGTTCGGAAATGCAGTTGTCAAAGAAGAGAATGACAGATATAATGTCGTGGTGCTGACAAACGAGCTGGATGCCAAGGGAGCTGCTGGCATTGTAACCCTCGTGATGAAAGAGCTCAAGGTAAGCCCGGATAAAGTTACGGTTCAATACGTATCGCCATAATCGGTATCGGCAAAATTCCGCAAAATGCGGCGAAAAACGCCAAATATCAAAGAGCCCGGGATTTTTTCGGGGCTCTTTCTATTTCTTATGTTTGTGATATAATACTTTAAGCTATTGACTGACTTGTCCTATGATGGGCTTTCCAGAATATGAAGGAGTGAGCGTCGAGAATGTTTAAATTGGATGAAATTAAGGAACTGATTAAACTGGTGGATGAAACCTCTGTTCAGGAGCTTGAGATTGAGAACGAAGGCACCCGCCTGTCTATTAAAAAGCCTAGCACCCAAGAGGTGGTCAGCCTGCAGGCAGCCCCTCAGACGTTTATACCTGCGCCTCAAGTTGTGGCTCCGCAGACCGTTCAGACCGGACAGGCACCAGCCCAGGCGTCGCAGGAAGCTGCAGCCGTGGACAGCAACAGCGCATTACATAAGATTGTGTCTCCGATGGTCGGAACCTTCTACCGTTCCCCATCTCCAGAGGCGGGTCCATTCGTCAGCCCTGGCGACCGTGTGGATGAGAAAACAACGGTGTGCATTATCGAGGCCATGAAGCTGATGAACGAGCTGGAAGCCGAAGTGAAAGGCCAGATCGTTGAAGTGCTTGTGGAAAATGGCCAGTTGGTCGAGTTCGGACAGCCTCTGTTCCTGGTAAAAGCGGATTGATCCGCGGGACATTGCTTACGAACGAACGCCATACGAGTTCGAAGGAGGTTACTTCATGACATTTCAAAAAGTGCTGGTTGCGAACCGCGGGGAGATTGCTGTCCGCATCATTCGGGCCTGCCGTGAGCTTGGCATATCGACCGTTGCGGTGTACTCGGAACCGGATCGGGATTCACTGCATGTTAAACTGGCTGATGAGGCTTATTGCATCGGTCCTACCTTATCCAAAGACAGCTATCTGAACTTTACTAATATTATGAGCGTAGCCACGCTGACGGAATGCGACGCCATTCATCCCGGATACGGGTTCCTGGCTGAAAACGCTGACTTCGCGGAAATTTGCGAGTCGTGCAACATCACCTTTATCGGCCCCTCTGCCGATGCCATCAACCGCATGGGTGACAAGGCTGTCGCCAAACAGACGATGAAGGATGCCGGCGTGCCGGTCATTCCAGGCTCGGACGGTCTGGTCGAGGATCTGGACGAGGCGGTGATGCTGGCCAGAGATATCGGCTACCCGATCATCATTAAGGCGACCGCCGGCGGCGGCGGCAAGGGCATTCGCATCGCAGAGGATGAGCAAGCGCTCATCAAGCAGATTACAACCGCTCAGCAGGAAGCGCAGAAGGCGTTCGGCAATGCCGGCGTATATCTGGAGAAATACTTGACGGGCATGAAGCATGTGGAGATCCAGATTATTGCCGACAAGCACGGCAATGCGGTGCATCTGGGCGAGCGTGACTGCTCGGTGCAGCGCCGCCGCCAGAAGCTGGTGGAGGAAGCGCCTTGTCCGGTTCTGACGGAAGAAGTCCGGAGCCGAATGGGGGAAGCTGCTGTGCGCGCGGCCAAGGCCGTTCAATATTCCGGTGCCGGAACGCTGGAATTTCTGCTCGGTCCGGACGGTCAATTTTACTTCATGGAAATGAACACGCGAATCCAGGTTGAGCATCCGGTAACCGAAATGGTCACGGGTGTGGACCTGATTCAGGAGATGATCTCGGTTGCCGAAGGCAATCCGCTCTCCTTCAAGCAGGAGGATGTCAAGATCAACGGCTGGTCGATTGAATGCCGCATCAACGCGGAGAACCCGGACAAGGACTTCATGCCTGCGCCGGGGACGATTCAGTTCTATCTGCCGCCAGGCGGTCCGGGTGTTCGCGTGGACAGCGCGGCTTATCCTGGATACACCATCAGTCCGTATTATGATTCGATGATCGCGAAGCTGATCGTATGGGCTCCGACCCGCGAGGAGGCGATTGCGAAGATGAGACGCGCGCTGATGGAATTTGAGATTGAAGGAATTTATACTACAATTCCGTTCCATCAAAAGCTGCTGGAGCATCCGACCTTCCTGAAAGGTGATTTTGATATTAAATTCCTGGAAGAAAATGAAGTTTGATCCATATGGCCAAGTTTGTCATAAACTTGGCCAAATGGTATAGTATGTGTAATAAGGGCGCATGCCTTGAGCAGTCCGGGTGCATCCGCAAACTTATACGAAAGGGTGTTTAGATCATGGTAGAATCTTTGCCAACAGAATTTGAACGTACGGATATCGGTGAGATTCAAATTGCTCCGGAGGTCATCGAGGTCATTGCAGGACTTGCAACGGTTGAGGTTGCCGGTGTTGCAGGGATGAGCGGCGGGTTTGCCGGCGGAATCGCCGAGCTGCTTGGCCGGAAGAATTTGTCCAAGGGCGTAAAGGTTGAGGTTGGCCAGCGCGAAGCGGCTGTTGACGTATCCGTTATTATCGAATACGGTCATCGCCTTCCTGAAGTGGCTGGGGAGATCCAGCGCAATGTGAAGCGCTCGATCGAGAATATGACCGGGCTTAACGTCGTGGAGGTAAATGTACATATTCACGATGTACAGTTTGCGAAGTCAGCAGACAAAACCGAGGATCTGGACCTTGTTCAGCGGGTGAAATAAAACGCAGAATATAGAGATCATAGAGCCCCCGACAGCAATGTCGAGGGTTTAATCCAATTTTAAGGAGGCTGTGCTTGCGTGGCCAAAATCATGGACAGACTGCTGCTGTTTATTTACAGCATCAGCATTGGTGTAATATCCGTTATTGCCATCCTCCTCCTGAGCGGGGCAGTTCCTTATGAAGTGACTCCCGCTCAGGAACAGCGTCTGTTTCTAACCGGGATTATCATCGCCGGGATATTGCTTCTTATGAGCATCCGTTTCTTCTACATATCGGTACGGCGTGACCGCTCGAATCTGAATTCGATCGATCAGCGCACCGACTTCGGTGAAATTCAGATCTCGGTTGAGACGATTGAGAATCTGTGCCTGAAGGCAGCCTCCCGCGTTCGCGGTGTCAAGGATCTGAAGTCTCGGATCAAGGTATCCCAGGCCGGACTTGATATTGCGATTCGTGCCGTGGTGGACGGAGAGGAATCCATTCCTCAGCTGACGACCGAGGTTCAGAAGCAGGTGCATGATTTTGTTGAGGATACGACAGGAATTCCAGTGGCCTCTGTATCCGTGTATATTGCGAATGTGGTACAGGCGCCAAGCTTCAAGAGTCGTGTGGAATAGAGGTGAACTTCCCGATGCCTTGGAAAGAGATATGGGAAAGTCACAGAGGACGGATTGTCGGTGTTACCGGAGGCATTGTTTGCGGACTGATTTACTTAATATCCGGTTTTTGGGATATGCTGTTCTTTGCATTAGTGGTTTTTATCGGCTATGTGTTTGGGAAACGCAAGGACCTGAAGCAAGGCTCCCTGTTCCATTGGCAGGAATGGGGGCGCTGGCTGTCGGAGCGTTGGCGGCCGTTTAAATGAACCCGTGATAGCTTTCTCCGAAAAATGCTGGGACAGGCTGCAGGCTCGCCCTTTTTTGCGGAGTGGCTGTCTACGGGTTTTTTTAGTTTAAGGAATTGATCATACTAATCAGAAAAATGGATTTGGATTTTACAAGGTCCACAGGAGGAACAAGATGAAGAGACGTGTAGCTAGAGAGATCGCCGTTCAAAGCCTTTATCAGATGGAGATGAACGAAGTCGACAGCATGGAGGCTGTAACGATGCTGCTCTCGGAGGCGGCCGAAGAAAATGAGACCGAGCGGGTCATCGGTGATGAAGTGCTGCTGAAGGAGTATGTGCTGCAGCTTGTAAACGGAACATGGAATTCCAGGGAAGCCATCGATGAACTGCTGGCTCATTATTTAAAAGGCTGGCAGGTGAGTCGTCTTTCCCGTGTGGATCGCCAAATATTGCGTCTGGCTGTCTATGAGCTGACCCAGGCCGAGGATGTGCCTGGCAAGGTGGCCGTCAACGAAGCGATTGAGCTGTCCAAGCATTTTGGCACAGAGGATTCGGGGAAATTCGTGAACGGGGTGCTTGGCCGGATGATCCAGGAGCTGGATCGCGTCAAGGAAAAGCTGCAGCAATTGTAATGTCAAACGCATAGCATCACTATGGATCAGCGGTTTCATTTATTTGAAATGGAGGAGAGATTAGGATGACAGCAGCAACGATTATTAGCGGTAAACAGGTTTCCCAGGAAATTCGGGAGGGCATTGCTCTAGAGGTTCAGGAATTGTCCAAGCAGGGGGTTCGCCCGGGCTTGGCGGTGATTCTTGTCGGCGATGATCCGGCTTCCCATGTATACGTACGCAATAAGGAAAAAGCATGTCATGACCTCGGGTTCTATTCGGAAGTCCATCGCCTCTCGGCAGATTCCACCCAGGAAACCGTGCTTGCCCTGGTGGACAAGCTGAACAAGCAGTCTTCCATTCACGGCATTCTGGTTCAGCTGCCGCTGCCGAAGCATATTCATGAGAAGTCCGTTATCGACGCGATTGCGGTGGAAAAGGACGTGGACGGCTTCCATCCGGTGAACGTCGGCAATCTCGTGATCGGCGACGACAGCCTTCTGCCGTGCACGCCGGCTGGTGTGATTGAGCTGATCAAACGCACCGGAATTGAAATTTCCGGCAAGCATGCGGTTGTCATCGGCAGATCGAATATCGTGGGCAAACCGGTATCGCTGCTTCTCCAGCGGGAGAATGCGACCGTGACCATGTGCCACTCCCGCACCGCCAATATGGCTGAATTGACGCGTCAGGCGGATATTCTTGTGGTGGCTGTCGGCCGAGCGAATATGATCGACGCCAGCTATGTCAAGCCGGGAGCCGTTGTCATTGATGTCGGCATGAATCGTCTTGAGAACGGCAAGCTGGCCGGAGACGTTGACTTTGAGAGCGTGAAGGAGGTATCCGGTCCGATTACGCCGGTGCCTGGCGGCGTAGGTCCGATGACCATTACGATGCTGATGCAGAACACTTTGATTGCAGCCAAAAAATTGAACGGGCTGGTTTAAGATGAGCTCTATGGATCAATCCCGAATACTGACAGTCAAAGATTTGAATCGCTATATCCGCATGAAAATGGAAGGCGATGCGGTACTGTCGGACGTATGGATTCGCGGGGAGATTTCGAATTTCACCCATCATTCCAGCGGCCATATGTACTTTACGCTGAAGGATGAGGGCAGCCGGATTCGCGCGATTATGTTCGCTACCCACAACCGGCGGCTGCCGTTCATTCCGAAGGAAGGCGCGCGCGTCATTGCGCGCGGCAACGTATCGGTCTATGAACGGGACGGGCAATATCAGTTCTATGCGGTCCAGATGCAGCCTGACGGAATCGGCAGCCTCTATCTGGCGTATGAACAGCTGAAGCAGAAGCTGGAGGAAGAGGGACTGTTCGCTGCCGAGCGCAAGCGACCGCTCCGGAAATTCCCGGAGACCATCGGGGTGATCACCTCTCCGACCGGGGCTGCCGTGCGGGATATAATGATTACGATTCGGCGCCGGTACCCGCAGGCGCGAGCCGTGCTCTATCCTGTGCTGGTACAAGGAAAAGGCGCAGCCCCTTCCATCGTCCAGGCGATCCGGACAATGAATGAGATCGGTGAAGCGGACGTGCTGATCGTCGGCAGAGGCGGCGGCTCGCTGGAGGAATTATGGGCTTTCAATGAGGAAATCGTCGCGCGGGCCATATCCGAATCCGAGATTCCCGTCATTTCGGCGGTCGGGCATGAGACCGACTTTACGATTGCAGACTTTGTGGCCGATCTGCGCGCGGCGACGCCTACCGCAGCCGCCGAACTGGCTGTGCCGAGCAGCGCCGAGCTGGCGGCCCGGCTGAGGCAAAGGCAGCGCCAGCTCGGACAAGCTCTGCAGCAGCGGCTGAAGACGAGCAAGGAGCGGCTGGCGGCGCTGCAGCGATCGCCGGTGCTTGTCTATCCGCGCCGCTACATGCTTCAGCATGCCGAACGGCTGGACATGCTCAGCCTGCGGCTCCAGCGAACGATGAAATCGAAGATGTCGCTGCAGCGCCAGCGCCAGCTGTCCCTGAAGCAGGGACTGATCCGGTTTAATCCCCGGACCCAGCTGGAGACGGCGGCGCAGCGCAGGGAAGCGTCCACGCGGCAGCTGGTCTCGGCGATGCAGTCCATGATGAAAGAGAAGACATCCAAACTGCAATCTGAAATCCGGCATCTGGATGCGCTGAGTCCGCTGAAAATTATGTCCAGAGGTTACAGTCTCGTATACGATGAACAAGAGAAGCATCTCGTGAAATCGCTGGACGACGTGCAGCTCGGCGATCTGGTTCATGTCCGGGTCAGCGACGGCCGGCTTCAGTGTCAGGTGTGGGGAATGAAGGAGGAGAACAGTCGTGACAAGTGAGAAGGAAGTAAGCTTTGAAGAGGCGATGATGCAGCTGGAGGAGATCGTTGAACAGCTTGAAGACGGTGATGTTCCTCTGGAGAAGGCGATCGATTTGTTCCAGAAGGGAATGAAGCTGTCCCAGATGTGCAGTCAGAAGCTGGAGCAGGTCGAGCACAAAATTGAGATGATCATTGAGGAAGGCGGGGAGCTGAAACGCAAGCCGTTTAAAGGGGCTCTCGATGAGACAGGTGATCTTGGTGAATAACGGCAGACCGTTCTTTAACCAATATATGAGCAGCATTTCAGACCGGGTTGCAACCGAATTGACGCATGTCCTTCCCGGGGCCTGGGATGTACCGGACTCTCTACGCGAATCGATGACATACTCCTTGATGGCCGGCGGCAAGCGTCTCCGGCCGCTTCTGGTCGTGGCTGCTTGTGAAGCAGGAGGAGGCAGTGCGGAAGCGGCGATTCCGGTGGCTTGCGCTGTGGAGATGGTGCACACTTACTCGCTCATCCACGATGATCTTCCTGCGATGGATAATGATGATTTCCGGCGGGGCAAGCCGACCAATCACAAGGTGTTTGGGGAGGCGACAGCCATTCTAGCAGGGGATGCGCTGCTGACCCATGCTTTCTATATGGTGGTTCAGAGTGCGAGGAAGTTCGGGGTTCCGGCAGAGCGTGTGCTGTCCATCGTGGAGGATCTGGCGGAGTATGCAGGCCCAAGGGGCATGGTCGGCGGGCAGGTGGCCGATATGGAAGGGGAGCAAGGCATCACGAAGCTGGAGGAACTGGAATACATTCATCTGCACAAAACGAGCGATCTGATCATGTTCTCCCTCATCGCAGGAGGCAGAGTGGCCGGCTGCTCGGAGCGCCAGATTGAAGCGCTGCGCGCATTCGGTCAGCGAATCGGTCTTGCCTTTCAGATCCAGGATGACATTCTGGATCTGATTGGGGATGAAGCCAAGCTTGGGAAGAGCACGCAGAGTGATGTGAAGCAGCAGAAGGTTACATATCCTTATTTTATCGGCCTCGAGGCTTCCAGGCTTGAAGTGGGGCGGCTGACAGACGAAGCGAAGACGCTGATTAAGGAAGCGGGACTTGAGGCTCCGGACAGATTGCTGGAAATCGCCGATTTTCTGATGTCGCGCGATCACTGAGGCCGCTTTACATGCAAACGGTTTTTTTGTGATATAATGTCTTTATGTGATTTTACAATATTGCAAAATTCGATTCCGTGTTTGCAATGCGGTACGATAGCATATGGCATCTGAATTCGAAAACTTATTTAGAAGGAAAGCGGGGGGATTCTCGTGCTGCTTCCGAATATCAATCATCCGAAACAACTGAAGAATTTGACTGTAGACCAATTGAATGATCTGGCTGGGGAAATCCGCCGGTTCCTGATTGAGAAGCTGTCAGTGACCGGAGGGCATCTCGCGCCGAATCTGGGAGTAGTTGAGCTCACGCTGGCTTTGCATTACTGTTTCGACAGCCCTCAGGACAAGTTGATTTTTGATGTGGGGCACCAGGCTTATGTTCACAAAATCTTGACCGGAAGAATGGACAAATTCGATACGCTGCGCAAGAAGAACGGCCTTTGCGGCTTCGTGAAGCGCTCTGAAAGCGAGCATGACGTATGGGAAGCTGGCCACAGCAGCACCTCACTGTCTGCTGCGATGGGCATGGCGATGGCCAGGGATTTGAAAGGTGAGGACAACCGGGTCATCGCGCTCATCGGCGATGGTGCGCTTACGGGCGGCATGGCGTTTGAGGCGCTGAACCATATCGGCCATGAGAAGAAGAAGCTGATGGTTGTACTTAACGATAACGAAATGTCCATCGCGCCGAATGTCGGTGCGATGCATAATTACTTAAGCAAGATCCGTTCGGACCGCACCTACTTGCGGGCCAAGGATGAAGTTGAAATGCTGCTGAAGAAAATTCCGGCCATCGGCGGCAAGCTTGCCAAAACGGCGGAGAAGATGAAAGACAGCCTTAAATTTGCGATGGTTCCGGGCCGATTGTTCGAGGAGCTTGGGTTCACGTACCTGGGGCCAGTCGATGGCCATGATGTGGGCAAACTGATTGATACGTTTAATCAGGCGGACAACGTGGAGGGGCCTGTGCTGGTTCATGTTGTCACCACCAAAGGGAAGGGCTACAGCCCGGCCGAGTCCGATTCACACAAGTGGCATGGCATTACGCCTTATAAGATTGAGTCCGGGAAGGTGCTCAAGGCAGTAGGAAATCCGATGTACACCGAGATTTTCGGCCAAACGCTGGTCGAACTGGGCGAGCAGGACGAGCGCATTGTCGCTGTCACACCGGCGATGCCGGGCGGTTCCGGGCTCATTCCGTTCGGGAAGACATTTCCGGAACGGATGATCGACGTCGGCATTGCCGAGCAGCATGCGGCCACGCTTTGCGCTGCGCTTGCCATGGAAGGAATGAAGCCGGTGTTTGCCGTGTATTCAACCTTTATGCAGCGTGCCTACGATCAGATCGTGCATGATATTTGCCGTCATAACGCCAACGTGATGTTCGCGATTGACCGGGCAGGATTTGTCGGGGCGGATGGCGAGACGCACCAAGGCGTATACGATATCGCCTTCATGCGTCATATTCCGAATATCGTGCTGATGATGCCGAAGGACGAGAATGAGCTGCGGCATATGATGAAGACGGCGCTGGATTACGATGACGGTCCGATCGCCTACCGCTATCCGCGCATTCATGGTCGCGGCGTCGAGCTCGACAAGGAGCTTGTCCCGATTCCGATCGGTTCATGGGAAACGGTTCGCGCTGGCGAAGGCTACGCGATTCTGGCAGTCGGGCCGATGGTTCAGCTGGCGGAAGAGGCGGCTGAACTTCTCAAGCGGGAAGGGCTATCGGTGCAGGTCGTTAACGCCCGGTTCCTGAAGCCGCTGGATGAGACGATGCTGAAGGAGCTGGCGGCTAGCGGCACTTCGATGCTGGTGCTGGAAGAAGCATCGCAGGCAGGCAGTCTCGGAAGCGCGGTGCTGGAGTTTTTTGCGGAACAGGAATTGTTTGATACCGTTGTTTCACTTATGGGCATTGAAGACCGCTTTATCGAGCACGGCAGCATTCCGGAGCAGCGCGAAGAGGTTGGGCTAACGCTTGAGCAGGTATGTAACAGAATTCGCAGCTTCAAGACTTCGCGGGCATCTACCTTGGGGAAGCGAAGCCTGATGTCTTAGGCGGTTTAGGAGATATAGATGGATTCAACACAAAAGGAACGCATTGATATATTGCTTGTGGAGCAAGGATTTTACGATAGCAGGGAGAAAGCGAAGGCCGCGATTATGGCCGGGCTGGTCTATGCGGGAAGTGAACGCATTGAAAAGGCGGGCACCAAGCTGCCGAGAAACACAGAGCTGCGGGTAAAAGGGGCGGTGCACCCTTATGTCAGCCGGGGCGGGCTCAAGCTGGAGAAAGCGCTGAAGGAGTTTGGCATTGCGATGGACGGGCGGACGATGCTGGACATCGGCGCATCCACCGGTGGATTTACCGACTGCGCCCTGCAGCATGGCGCCGGATATGTATATGCCATCGATGTCGGGTACAACCAACTGGACTGGTCGCTGCGCAATGATGAGCGGGTATGTGTCATGGAGCGGACCAATTTCCGGTACATGACACCCGAGGACCTGAAGGGGCCGGCACCGGACTTTGCGAGCATTGATGTGTCGTTTATCTCGCTGCGGATTATTCTGCCGCCACTGAAGGCGCTGCTCGGCAGGCCTGGTGATGTGGTGGCGCTGATCAAGCCCCAATTCGAGGCGGGACGCGAGAAGGTTGGCAAATCCGGGGTTGTTCGCGATCCGAAGGTGCATAAGGAAGTGCTGACCGAGGTGCTGACCTTTGCCAGTCAGATCGGCTTTGCACTGCAGCATTTAACCTTCTCTCCGATTACCGGAGGGGAAGGAAATATCGAATTCCTGGCCCACTGGCGATTAGAGCCGGAGGGCCCTGAAGTTACGGAAGAACCGCTTCAGGAATCCGGACAAGCGCCGGCGGATTTAGCGGAACGGATTGCAGCCGTTGTGCAGCAGGCAGCTCATACTTTCACAGGAAACTCATCGAAATGATGGGTTTCTTTTGCTGAAAAAGAGGAATTTATGTTCCCATTCTCGAATACAAAAGTCGAGGTGAGGGGATGAGTGAAAGTTACGATTGGTTGTTAATGATATTGCTGGGCATCATCATCTTGCTGCTGATTGGCTATCAGCTGAACCGCTGGCTGATGTCGCCTGAGCCTGATCATTTGCCAGGTGTGCCGATCAACGAGCGAATTCCAGATCACCCAGCGATTGCACTGCTGGAGCAAGAGGGATATGAAGTCGTAGGGGGAAAAGTAAAAATAAATCTTACCTTCGATACGGACGAGCGTCCAATCCACAGTCGGCTGTTTATCGATTATATCGCTTCCGGCGAGAACGGAGAGCTGTATTTGGTCAAGCTGGCACGTGAACGGCTGCCTGTCGATTGGACGGGGGCAGGGATTCGAGACCGATTAATGCCGTTCCTTCTCCTGTACCCGGAATGTGAAGGGTTGCTGTATGTGGACACCCACGCGCACAGCGTCCATCGGCTGAACATGGAGTGGTCAGATGAGGAATGGGCAGGCAATGAGGATTGACGATGACCAAGTTTATTTTTACAGGAGGATTTTTCGGACATGAAAGGACAACGACATATCAAGATCAGGGACATTATTACACATCAGGATATTGAAACCCAGGATGAATTGGTGGAGGCGCTGCGGGCCGAAGGGTTCCAGGTGACACAGGCTACGGTGTCGCGGGATATTAAGGAACTGCTGCTGATCAAGGTTCCGACCGATGATGGGCGTTACAAATATTCCATGCCGACAGATCAGCGGTACAATCCGGTGCAAAAGCTGAGGCGGGCGTTAGTCGACAGCTTTGTATTTATCGATCGGACCGGCAATTTGGTTGTGATGAAATGTTTGCCGGGAACGGCGAATTCCGTTGCAGTGCTGCTCGATAATATGGAATGGTCTCATGTGATGGGGACGATCAGCGGAGATGACACCATTTTGCTCATCTGCCGGTCTGAGGAAGACGGGAAGCAGGTAGTCGAGCAAATTAACAGCTATATTTCTTGATGGATGCAGTTACGATTTGGAGGTGTTAGCGATGCTGGTTACGTTGTCCATTCGCAATCTCGCCGTTGTGGAAGAGGTGGACGTGCATTTTTATCCGGGATTTCATGTGCTGACAGGGGAGACGGGTGCGGGGAAATCGATTGTCATCGACGCGCTCGGTCTGATTGCCGGAGGCCGAGGTTCCGCGGATCTGATTCGTTACGGAAGTGAGAAGGCGGAGATCGAGGCGTTGTTTGACCTGCCTGCTGCTCATCCGGTCTGGGATACGCTCGGGCGGCTCGGCATTGAAGCGGACCCGGCGGAGCATTTGCTCATCAGAAGGGAACTGACCTCCCAGGGGAAAAGCACCTCTCGGATCAATGGTCAAATGGTCAATCTGAGCATGCTGCGGGAGGTGGGCGAGAAGCTGATTAACATCCACGGCCAGCATGAGCACCAAAGCCTGCTTCGGCCGGAGCAGCATATGACCTTGCTGGATACGTATGGGGAAGCGGTGATCGGGCCTGCCAAACGGAAGTATCAAGCGCTGTTCGCTGAATTCAGCAAAGTGGAGAAGGAGCTGAAGGAGCTTCAGGAAACGAGCCAGAAGGCGTATCAAATGCTGGATATGTATCGCTTTCAGCTGGAGGAGATTGCGGCCGCCAAGCTGAAGGTCGGAGAGGATGAACTGCTGCAGGAAGAGCGGCTGAAGCTGTCCCATAGCGAGAAAATGATGGATGCTGTAGCCGGTTCGTATGATCTGCTGTACGGCCCGCAGGGCCTGGAGACGATCAGCAGGGCGATCACCCGCCTGCAGGATGTCGTGTCTTATGATGAGAAAGGTCTCAAGCCGGTTGTTGAACAGCTGCAATCTGCTTATTATCAGCTCGAGGATGCGGTGTTTCAGCTGCGCGACTATCGGGATGACATTGAATTCAATCCGGAACGGCTGGATGAGATAGAACATCGCCTTGATATGATTACCGGTTTGCGGCGAAAATATGGGGATAATGTGGAGCAGATTCTGGAATACTACGGTAGAATTCAACAGGAGACCGAGCTTCTGGAAAACAAGGATGAGGTGCTGCAGGGTCTTGAGAAGCGGCGGGATGAGCTGCTGAGCGTACTGCTGCAGGCTGCCAGAGAGCTCAGCACGGCTCGGAGGGAAAGCGCGAGAAAGCTGGCCCGAGCGGTTGAGCGGGAGCTGAAGGATCTGCAGATGGAACGGACTTCATTTGATGTGCGGCTCGAACTGGTTCAAGATGCGAACGGCTATGAATACGAAGGACAGCGCATCCGCCTGACGCGTCAGGGAATGGATAACGCTGAGTTTTTGATTTCAGCCAACCCTGGCGAGCCGCTCCGTCCACTCGCGAAAATTGCTTCCGGCGGGGAAATGTCGCGTATAATGCTGGCGATGAAGAGCATTTTTGCTCGACATGATCAGATTCCGGTCCTTATCTTTGATGAGGTGGACACCGGTGTGAGCGGCAGAGCGGCGCAGTCGATTGCGGAGAAGCTGTTTGTGCTGGCCAAGACATGCCAGGTGTTCTCCATCACTCACCTTCCACAGGTGGCGTGTATGGCGGATCATCAGTATTTAATTGAGAAGAAGCTGGAGCAATCCCGAACGCGAACCCAGGTCGAGCACTTGAGCGATCAGGGAAGAGTGACCGAACTTGCCCGTATGCTTGGAGGCGTGGAAATCACGGAGAAGACACTTCATCATGCCCAGGAAATGCTCAATCTGGCGGCAGCGCAAAAGGCTTCCAGAACGGCTTCGGGTCAATGATTAACAGTTATAAAAGCTTAGGGGCAGGGTAACTTAAAGGTACGCAATTGGCGACCACCTTTTCGTCAAGCGAAAGAAGAAAAAGGGAGCGTGACAGCCATTGAAGCCTAACATCAGGAAAAAACTGCTCGGTTTCCTTCTTGCTTTCCTTCTCTGTTTCCTTGGCACTGCCGAGCCTGTCCAATCTTTTGTTTCTTTGCCCGATGAAGTGAGACTGTTTACCGGCCAGCAGGCCCATCTGGATGTGGATATGCCGGTGCAGGCACTTGCCTCGGTCGACAGGCCGGATATCCTGCAGCTGAATGGTTCCGGCAAGACATCTCTCCTTGCATCAAAACAACCGCTTCACCTGCAGCCCCAGCAGATCGGCAGAGCTGCGGTCACCCTGAAATTATTTGGCAAGATCCCTGTCAAAACTGTTCACGTGGATGTAGTGCCTGAACTGAAGGTCATTCCTGGGGGACAGACCATTGGCGTCAAAGTCAAATCATCCGGTATTATTGTTGTCGGACATCATCTGGTTCATGCCGAGAATGGCGCAAGGGTATCACCCGGGGAGTCAGCCGGATTAAAGCTGGGCGATCTTCTGACCCATATGGATGGGAAGCCGCTGAATGATGTAACCAAGGTCGCCGACATTGTGGAGAAAGCAGGTAAAAACAAACGGCCTCTTGATATTACATTTAAACGCAGCGGGAAAGTCATGAAGACAAAGCTGAACCCGGCCTTTGATGAAGAGGACAAATCGTGGAGACTTGGTCTGTACATCCGCGATTCAGCCGCTGGTGTAGGGACGCTGACCTTTTATGATCCAGAGCACAAGGTTTACGGTGCGCTTGGGCATGTGATCACAGACATGAACACCCAGACCCGCATTGAGGTAGGCAGCGGAAATATTGTTCAGTCGAACGTCACCTCCATCTCCAAGAGCGAGGAGGGTGATCCTGGGGAGAAGCGGGCTTCCTTTGCTAAGGATGGAAAAGTGCTTGGCAATGTTGAACGAAACACCCAGTTTGGCATCTTCGGCAAAATGGATGAAAAACCGGCGCAAGGCGTGTATAAGGAGCCGATTCCGATTGCGTTTGCCCATGAAGTGAAGCCTGGACCGGCCGAAATTTTGACGGTAGTGGAAGGGGAGCAGGTAGAGCGCTTCTCTGTGGAGATTGTTCATGTATCCAAGCAGGACGCCCCGGCAACCAAAGGGCTTGTACTGCGAATTACGGATCCGAAGCTGTTACAGAAGACAGGCGGAATCGTGCAAGGGATGAGCGGCAGTCCAATTGTTCAGGACGGCAAGCTGATCGGAGCAGTGACCCATGTGTTTGTCAACGATCCGAAATCGGGGTATGGATGCTTTATCGAATGGATGCTGCAGGACTCCGGCGTCCTTCCGTCTCGCGAAACATCAGTTCACCAAAATCTTGAGGCAGGTTAATGCCTTGAGATTTTTTTTGTCGTAAAAAGACGAAAATGATCCTAATTTGACGCAAATAATAAATTATAAATCAAGATTAAAAAAAAATAAAGAAAAATAATTTTCGACAGAAGGAATTTAAATGTGGCTGTCGAAAGTTTAAAATACAAGAAAAGAAAATCAAAATGACTACTGATCAGATAAAGGAGGAGCAAGAATTGCAAAAAATTGAAGTTTTATTAGCAGACGACAACCGTGAATTCACGAATTTGCTTGGCGAATACATTTCGGATCAGCCCGATATGGTTGTATCTGGTATTGCCTACAACGGCGAGGAAGTATTGAATATGATCGAGGAAGCCGGTAAGGTTCCGGATGTGTTGATCCTTGATATTATCATGCCTCATCTGGACGGTCTCGGTGTGCTTGAACGCCTTCGCGATATGAACTTGTCTCCTCAGCCTAAAGTCATTATGTTAACGGCATTTGGTCAGGAAAATATTACGCAGCGTGCGGTTCAGCTCGGCGCTTCCTATTACATCCTGAAGCCGTTTGACATGGAAGTGCTCGCAAGCCGTATTCGCCAGCTGGTGGGCGCTCCGAGCGGTCTGTCCTCCAGCACGCCGTTCACCTCGGCGAACAAATCCAATGTGGTACCGATGGGCAAAGGCAAAAATCTGGATGCCAACATTACATCGATCATACATGAAATCGGTGTGCCTGCGCATATTAAAGGATATCAGTATTTGCGCGAAGCGATCACGATGGTGTACAACAACATTGAAATTTTGGGCGCCATCACCAAAACACTGTATCCGGCCATTGCCGAGAAATTCAAAACAACTCCGTCTCGCGTAGAGCGTGCGATCCGACATGCGATCGAGGTGGCCTGGACACGCGGCAATATCGACTCAATCAGCCATCTGTTCGGCTACACCATCAACATCAGCAAATCCAAGCCAACCAACAGCGAGTTCATCGCGATGGTGGCAGACAAGCTGAGAATCGAGCATAAAGTGTCGTGAAAGGGTGATGGGACGCGGAAATCGGATGATGACTAGCACGCGGTTTGCGTAAAATTATAGGACGGACACATCGAAGTGATGGTGCTCGGTCTGCGATTCATTGGTTATCTAGTCGATCTCATGTTTCTGTGTTTATTATCAGAACTTTCATTACGCATATTTGCTGCTGAAATGATACCAAATAACGAATAGCGCCATCTCTTCGAGGTGGCGCTTGTTTGTTATTTCATACAGCAGCAGAATCATTTTAACTACTGTCTACTTGGACGAGAGTTTTATTCTTCGAACAGCTGCTACAAATAATATAGCTTAAACACAATATCCTGATTGTGATTGCCGAATTTCTTGCCGAAGAGGGTGGCTCCGCCAACGTGCTCGGCATCTTCTTTCACTTCGATACGAAAACTCCAGCGATCACAGGTGGTGTCCAAATCATTGACGGAGACCGGAGACAGCGGGTCGCCGTCAATATAGGTGCCGTGGCTGGTAATCCGGATCGTCTTGAGCAGGCCGTACTGGTTAATGTTGCTTGGCCACCATTCGGGGGTGAGTTTGCCCCTCGTATCAGCGAAATCACCGGGACTCGTCCATGTGCCGAGCTCTATACCGTTCAGGGAGAAGGTGATGTCCGACGGCCATACATCGTTGGCAAACGGGAACTCGGAAGCGATCTCCAGGCTGATCTCAAACTGCTGCAGTTTCTCGTCCTTCTTCAGAAAGTTGGTCACGTTATACTCCACATACCCCTCTGTAAACCATAAAATCTCCGCATCCACCCGCTTCGGGTCCATAAAGTATTTCGGCTCGTCCACCGGGCCGACAAAATCCTTCTCCGTTGCCAGACCGCAGGTTGGCTTCAGATCATAATCCGTGTAGTGGCCGATCGGCACCGACGTTTCATAGGACGCATAGGAATGGAATATTTTCTTCGGAAAATTAATTTCGATATGATCGACCTTCAGAATCGAAATTTTTTGCCGCCCCGATTTCCCCGGGACAAGCTCTGTCTTAATAATGCCCGCATCCTCCAGCTTCTGGATATGCTTCGTGACAATCGCGCTGCTGATCTGCAGCTCCTTCGCCAAATCTTTGATGTTCATTTTATTTTTGGAGAGCAATTGGATGATTTTCAAACGCACTTCACTGGCCAGCGCTTCATAAACGATAAGCGAGGATTGATCAATTTCAAGCTGCATACGATCACTTCTTTCTCTAGGATTACTTGTGGCGTAACACCATCTATGTATAAGTTAATCATAACACAAATTTGATTAACTAGTATATAAATCACTAGTTGATAATCATCGATTACAACTCATTTTAGTTAACTAATATGTTAATTATAATAAAATAAACATGATTAAGTTTACAAAAACATTATTGACAACGCTTTCAATATGCCTGTATACTGAACCAAAAGTTGTTTTATATCTGCTTTGGTGTTGGCTTTTGTTAATCCAGAACTAAATCAATGACTGGAGGAGAGCAAATTGAAAAAAAGATGGGGGATCACCTTGGTGGTTTTGGCCATATCGGCCATGCTAACCGCTTGCGGCGGAGATGACAAAAATACGATTACATTCTGGACACCGCTGACAGGAGAAGACGGCAGTTATATGGATCAGCTTGTTAAGGAATACAACGATACCAATCCCGAGATCAAAGTGAAACATGTCATTACGTCCGATATGTACACGAAAATTTCGACGGTGCTGAACTCCGGCAAAGGCGTTCCGGATCTGGCCATTATCCACGCAGACCGTGTGCCGGGATTTGTCAGACAAGGGGTGCTGGAGCCGATGACCGCGGTGATGGAAGCCCAGCCGGAATTGAAAGAGGACAATTATCTGCCTCAAGCCTGGACGACCGGCAACATCGATGGCGTTCAATACACCGTCCCGCTCGATATTCACAGCAATGTGATGTATTACAACAAGGATCTGTTGCAGAAATACAACGCTGAGAGCTTTCTGGACGACAACGTGGTCACCATTGATGAAATGCTATCCCTGCAAGGCAAGCTTGAAGAGGGCGATTATGTGGTGAACGATGCGCTGCTTGGCTGGGTTATTATGGCCCAGATTCAGAACCTGGGCGGAGACATTCAAGAGAACGGGCAGCCTGCGGTCAATACAGAAGCGATGAAGCAGGCGTTTCTGGAAGTGAAGAAGATTGCAGACGCCGGGTTGATGACGCCATTTGGCGAGGATGGATATCTGATGTTCCAGGCGGGGAATGTCCTGTTTTCCACAGACGGCACCTGGTCTTCGACAGCCCATGCGAGTGTGGAGGGTTTAAACTTCGATGTGACGAACATCTATTCTACCTCTGCCGACAAATTCACCAACCGCGCTTCCTCCCATCTGTTTGCCATGCTGAAGAATGACAACCGCACGGACGAGAAAGAGCAAGGGATCGGGGAATTTCTAGAGTTCATTCGCCAGAACTCGATGGAATGGGCCAAGGCGGGCCAGATTGTAGCGAGTAAACAGGTCATTGAAAATCCGGAATACGAGAACTACATTCAATCCTTCTTTACCTCGAATGAGGACGAGATTAAATCGCTGTATATCTACACCTACGAATATTATCCGTATGTAGCCGAAGCGGTGGATACGTATGCTGCCGACATCGTTCGGGGGAACGTAGACCTGGATGAGACGCTGCAGACGATGCAGAAGTTTGTGGAGGATAAAATTGCTGAGGGCAACACTCAAGGGGAATGAGTAGCTGCAGATGACATGAATAGCATGAGCAGGAGTGCCGCTCCATCAGAGCGGTGCTCCTCCACTAAAAGGAGAAATGTCAGGTTATGAATAGGAAATCCTTTGCACCTATTTTCTTTGTAGGACCTCATTTCATATTGTTTATCATTTTTATCTGTCTGCCGACCATCTATGGGATATACGCTTCGTTTACCAAATGGAATCTGATTAATGATCCGGTATGGGTTGGCCTTGATAATTATCGGACGATATTGTCAGACACGAGCTCGACCTTCTATACCCAGTTCTTTAACGGCTTGAAGAATACGTTGATTTTTGTAGGCCTGAGCGTGCCGATACTGATTGCATTGCCGCTGATGATTGCGGTTGCGCTGGAGCATAAACAGGTGAAGCTGAAGGGCTTCATCCAGGCTGTGCTGTACATCCCTGGGCTTATCTCGATTTCCGCTGCGGCGCTCATCTGGCTGTTGATCTTTAACAAGCAGCTTGGCATTACGGGCAATGTGTTCGGCTCAGAGACAGTGTGGGCAGCGAACCAGCCTTACGCCTGGATTATCATCATCGTCATTACGGTGTGGGGCGGCGTCGGAGGCAACATGATCATCTATCGCGCCTCGATCAGCGGGGTATCCAAAGAGCTGTATGAGTCAGCCGAGATGGATGGCGCGGGTCCGATCCGCCGCTTTACGAGCATTACCCTGCCCTCGATTCGCTTCCCGCTCATCTATACGTTTGTGATGACGACCGCCGGCGCTTTCAACGTGTTCGGTCAGCCGCTTATGATGACGGACGGGGGACCGAGACAGAGCACGACCGTGCTGATGATGTATATTCGCCAGCTGGCCTTTGGTCATGGGGAATCGATTGCCGGCATGGCGTCTGCGATGGCGGTTCTGCTTGGCTTGGTCATCCTGGTCATCTCGGCGCTGCAGTACTATGTGATGAACCGGAATGCTTCGTAAAACTTGCGGCGGCAGTTATGTGGATTTTGCAAAATGCTGAATAAGTGAAAGAAGGCGGTGCAAGTGAATGTCCAACCAAGTGCTCAACAATACAGGGGCTGAAGTGCAGATCAAATCTCCCGTACAACAACCGCTGCAGGGCAAGCGTTTTCCGATATCCCAATATATCGCTTATCTGTTTCTCACTGTCCTGTGCGTGATCTGGATCATTCCCGTCATCTTCGGGATTACGACATCCTTTCGTTCCCAGGCTGAGGTGGTATCAACCGGCTTCAGGCTGCTTCCGGTGAACTGGATCCTGGATAACTATGTGACGATCCTGAATAACACGTCAACGGCACCTATCCTGCGGTGGCTGGTTAACTCGATATTCATTGCGACAACACATACGGCACTGGTCATCGTGATCATATCCATCACCGGCTATGGTTATGCGCGGATGAATTTTAAAGGCCGGGATACGCTGTTTTTTACCCTGCTCGGCATTTCTTTCTTTCCAGGAGTCGTGAACCTGATTCCTTCCTACAAGATCATTGATGCGTTCGGCTGGGTGAATACGGCATGGGCGATGATTATACCCGGTCTGGCTGGTATGGGTAATATTTTTCTGGTCAGGCAGTTCATGAAGGGCATTCCGAAGGATCTGGATGAATCCGCCAAAGTAGACGGCGCGGGAGATTTCAGAATTTATTTCTCGGTCATTTTGCCTCTGATTAAGCCGGTGCTGATCGTGTGCGGACTGTTCTCGTTCACAGGCTCCTGGAACGACTTCCTGTGGCCCGTCATCGTCTATACCGATGTTGATAAAATGCCGGTAACGGCGGGACTGCTGCTGCTCCAGGATATTTACGGCAATTACCGGCTGATCGGCCAGCTGATGGGCTCCGCGATTCTGGCAATCATCCCGACACTGCTGCTGTTTCTGTTCGCGCAAAAATATTTTGTACAGTCGATTAACCTGAATGCTGGCATCAAGGGCTAGCCGATCTATAGAACAAGAAAATAGGAGAGAACACCATGATCCATGAAAATAAACAAATCAATATTCAAAATCCGCTCATTGAACAGCGGGCCGATCCGTGGATATACAAGCATACGGACGGATATTATTACTTTACCGCTTCGGTTCCGGAGTATGACCGGATTGAGCTCAGACGCTCCTTGACCATTCAAGGGCTAGCAGAAGCACCGGCCGTCACGGTCTGGAGAAAGCATGAATCGGGCTGCATGAGCGCTAACATCTGGGCGCCGGAACTGCATGCTGTGGATGGGAAATGGTACATTTATTTTGCGGCTGCCCATACGTCGGATACACGGGACGGGCTGTTCGACCATCGCATGTTCGTGCTGGAAAATGCGGCTGAGAATCCGCTTGAAGGCAACTGGCTGGAAAAAGGACAGGTCAAAACAAAGTGGGAATCCTTCTCGCTGGATGCGACAACGTTCGAGCACCGAGGCGTCCGGTATTATGTTTGGGCCCAGAAGGACCCGAACATTCCGGGAAACTCGAATCTGTACATTTCGCGGATGGAGAACCCGTGGACGCTTTCAGGGGAGCAGGTATGCCTGTCCATTCCGGAGTATGACTGGGAGAAGATCGGCTTCTCTGTCAACGAAGGAGCAGCGGTGCTGAAGCGAAATGGCCGGATTTTCATGACCTATTCCGCAAGTTCTACCGGTGAACATTATTGCATGGGGATGCTGACCGCGGATGAGAACAGCGATCTGCTCGATCCATCCTCATGGAGCAAGTCGCCGGTGCCGGTGTTTGCCACCTCGGAGGTGAATCGTCAATACGGGCCGGGGCATAACAGCTTTACGGTGTCGGAGGATGGCTCGCTCGACCTGCTGGTCTATCACGCCAGAAGTTACAAGGAGATTGAAGGTGATCCGCTCTACGACCCGAACCGCCATACGCGCGTGCAGGCGATAAGCTGGAATGAAGACGGGACGCCGAACTTTGGTGTGCCAAGACCGGATACACGCTAAAGCCTATCATCTGACGGCAACGCCGTTGTCTTCGCTCATTGACGAAAGGTCAGTGGTGTGGACACGGCGTTTTCCTTTGCTTGCGTGAACGTCATGCTTTGGATTTTTGAACCAAATGGGAGTATGATAATGAGGCATGGATAACACGGAGGAGGGACGGAGATGAAGAATGTGCTGGTGCTGGGCGGCACCCGTTTTTTTGGCCGCAGATTGGTGAGTCGGCTGATCGAAGCGGGAGCCGATGTGACGATATTGACAAGGGGAGTTAGTGAAGATCCCTTTGGGGATAAGGTACAACGGTTACAAGCAGACCGGACCGATCCGGATGCGCTGCGTCAAGCGGTCGAGGGGCAGCAGTGGGATGTTGTGTATGACAACATCTGTTATACCCCGGAGGAAGCGGAACAGGCAGCGGAGATTTTTGCAGGACGGACCGGACTGTATGTGCTGACCTCGACGTTGGCCGTGTACGATAACGCAGACCATCCGCTGCAAGAGGGCGATTTCGATCCATATAACTATCCGGTTCAGACCAATCCTGAGCGCAAATACAGCTACAAGGAAGGCAAGCGGCTGTCCGAAGCGGTGCTGTTCGGTAGAAGCAATCTGGCGGTGGCAGCTGTCCGATTCCCGATAGTACTCGGGACAGACGATTACACGAAGCGGCTCTGGTTCCACATTGAGCATGCTGCACAAGGCGAGCCGATCGGACTTCCGGCACCGGATGCGCAAATATCGTTTGTTCATGCCGAGGAGGCAGCTGCATGTTTGCAGTGGATTGGCGAGGTTAAACTGGAGGGGCCGGTCAATGCTTGCTCTGACGGGACTGTTTCAGTGCGTGAAATTATGGGTATGATCGAACTGGAGATTGGACAGACAGCATCGCTGGTGTCGGAGGCTCCCCAAGAGCATCAATCACCGTTTGGCGTGCCGCAAGATTGGGTGATGAGCAACGCAAGAGCGGCTGAGACCGGCTTTACTTTCTGGAATGTGAAGGCATGGATGCCCGAGCTGATCCGGGAGCTGGCAGCCGATTTGAAGAAGCGTCCGTGATTCTACGAGCGTCCCTGTCGGACGCTTGCGGATGGCAAGTTGAAAGGAAGGTAGGCATGATGGACAAGGCGGAGATGTGGGAACAGCGAATTCAGGAGCTTGCGGCAGCCGGAGCGCTTACGGCAGAGGCACGCGCGCTTCTGCATGAGATGCTCGAGGAGCTGAAGCAGGTTGCCCGGCAGAACATGAATTTGAGAAAAGCGGTACTCAAGGCAAGCGGGAAAGAAGCCCGCATGTCCAGTAAACTGAAGGATGCGTTGATGGAATAGAAACAGCCAACCACATGCGCGAAGCACGCGGAACTGGACAAGTACTGCATCGGCTTGGCGCGGTTGTGGCGGATCGGGGCAAGTCTGGCGGTATCGTTGTAACATACAAAAAGGTCGAAGATGCCGCTTTCGTAAGTTCTAGCGGATGTCTTCGACCTTTTGCTGCACCTGCTTCGTTTTCGAATATCCGGATAAGCGAAGTGTCAGTTGCCGGATGAGCTTCCCGGCTTGGCGGCAGGACGTTTCTTCTTGAATCTTGGCCCTACATAATTGCGCTTCCGGTCACGGAACAGAATCCATCCGCCAAGGAAGCCGATGCCGATGACAAACAGCGCCAGGCCGCCGAGGAACGAGAGCCATTCGAAGGTCGGATTGAGCACGCTGTCATCACCGTGTACGGCGATATATAGGAAGAATGCATCCTTCATCATCAGGAAACCTTTCATCGCCAGAAATCCGGGGATGACGAGAATAAGAATGGCGATAAAGCGGGAGATCAACATTTTCATAACCAAATTTCCTTCCATCCTGTAAGTGATACTCAACTATCGATTATCATACCGTTTTCCGAATTCGATGTCCATTTCGGCGCTTCCTGTTTTCTTACAGGTTGTCAATCATTATGCGTAAATCGGGCATGAGTATCCACTACTAATACAATATATAGATGAGATTTTGCGTGCAATACTATATATTGATCAAACGAAATGCTGGCTATTGATTTTGGTCTAAATTCTCGCTATTTTGTAATACGATTGAAAGAGAGTACAATGATAGAGAATGAAGAACCATTATGGATTATATTGTGGAGGTGCCGTTTGTGGCCATAACATGTGATGTTGCAATACTTGGAGGAGGTACAGGGGGGTATGTCGCTGCGATTCGGGCTGCCCAGTTGGGAAAGGAAGTTGTCATTATTGAACAGGATAAGCTGGGCGGTACCTGCCTGCATAAGGGGTGTATTCCCAGCAAAGCGCTGCTGCGCAGTGCCGAGCTGTATGCCGACATGAAAGAGAGCGAGCAATACGGGATTGAGACGGGCGGGCTCCGGCTTGCTTTTGACAAAGTGCAGAAGCGGAAGCAGGGCATTGTGGACAAGCTGCACGACGGCGTTCAGTATTTGATGCGCAAAAATAAAATTACGGTGATCCAGGGCAAAGGCAGGGTGATCGGGCCCTCGATCTTCTCGCCGCGGAGCGGGGCGGTTGCCGTTGAGCTTCCGGGTGGGGAGATGGAGACGGTCGTGCCGGGCCACCTTATCATAGCGACAGGCTCAAGGCCGCGCCAGCTGCCGGGGCTTGAAGCGGATGGAATACATATACTGACGAGTGATGAAGCGCTCCAGTTGGAGCAGCTGCCGGCGTCGATGCTGATCGTAGGCGGAGGCGTGATCGGGGTAGAATGGGCGTCGATGCTGAATGATTTTGGCGTGGACGTGACCTTGATCGAGGCGACCGCACAGCTGCTGCCAACCGAGGACGAGGATATCGGCAAAGAAATGCGGAAGCAGCTTGAAAAAAGAGGCGTGAAGGTGTATACCGGCGCCAGATTGATTGTGGACAGCTATGCGGTGGTGGATGAGCAGGTGACCGTTTCCGTGGAGGCGGGGGGCGAGCAGCGGACGCTAAGCGCAGACAAGCTGCTGGTGTCTGTAGGCCGCGTAGGCAACGCGGAAAACATCGGGCTTGAAAATACGGATGTGCGGGTTGAGAACGGGCTTATTGCCGTGAACGAGCATCTCCAGACGACCGAGCCGCATATTTATGCCATCGGCGATGTGATCGGCGGTCTTCAGCTGGCCCATGCCGCCAGCCATGAAGGGATTGCAGCTGTGAACCACCTGGCCGGCGAGAAGACAGCGCCGTACCCGAAAGCGTGGATTCCGCGCTGTATATATTCCCGTCCCGAAGCGGCGAGCGTAGGGCTGACGGAGAAGGAGGCCGCAGAGCAGGGACGCCGGATCAAGGTGGGACGTTTCCCTTTCCAGGCCATCGGTAAAGCTTTGGTGCAGGGGGCGACGGAAGGTTTTGTGAAGGTGATTGCCGATGAGGACAGCGGCGATATTGTCGGCGTACATATGATCGGCCCGCATGTGACCGAGCTGATCGGCGAAGCGGCGCTGGCCCAGGTGCTGGATGCGACGCCATGGGAAGTCGGGGCGGCAGTTCATGCGCATCCAACCCTGTCCGAAGTGCTCGGCGAAGCCATGCTGGCCGTGGATGGACGAGCTATCGGCCTCTAGGCAGATCATCAGTTGGATAACCTCACTATGCAATCCCTCATTTCTTTTTGCCGGAAAAGGGATTATAATAAGATTAAGCCAAGTCTTAGTACCAGGTTTTAATACTTGATATGAGGTCGCTTGATCGGGGAACCGAATCGGTCAGGAGGCTTGACTGGCTCATGAAAAAGGAGGGATCTCCATGAAAGAACAAGATACGATGACATCGAATAAGCTTAGGCATGAACAGCTTGGACTGACTGACGGACAAGTGATTGACATGTACAAATATATGGTGCTCGCGCGAAAATTCGATGAGCGCAACCTGCTTCTGCAGCGTGCGGGAAAAATCAATTTTCACGTTTCCGGCATCGGGCAGGAGACTTGTCAGGTAGCTGCGGCGTTTGCCCTTGACCGGGAGAAGGATTATTTCCTGCCGTATTACCGTGACTACGGCTTTGTTATGGCTGTTGGCATGACGCCTCGCGAGCTGATGCTGTCCGCATTCGCCAAGGCCGAGGATCCGAACAGCGGCGGGCGCCAAATGCCGGGCCATTTCGGCTCCAAGCGGCTGCGCATTGTGACCGGCTCCAGTCCGGTGACGACCCAGGTGCCGCATGCGGTTGGCATCGCACTCGCGGCCAAAATGCAGAAGAAGGATTTTGTATCGTTTGTCACCTTCGGCGAAGGCTCCAGCAACCAGGGCGATTTCCATGAAGGGCTGAATTTTGCGGGGGTGCACAAGCTGCCAGTTGTTGTTATGTGTGAGAACAATCAGTACGCCATCTCTGTACCTTTGCACAAGCAGATCAGCGGCAAGGTGAGCGACCGTGCGCTGGGCTACGGCTTCCCAGGCGTCCGCGTTGACGGCAATGATGCGCTTGCGGTGTACGCAGCGGTGAAGGAAGCTCGTGAGCGCGCTGTGCGCGGAGAAGGGCCAACCTTGATCGAGTCGGTTATGTACCGCTTGTCCCCGCACTCCACTTCCGATAATGATCTGGCTTATCGGACCAAGGAAGAAGTGGAGGAGAACTGGAAGAAGGACGGCGTGGCGCGTTTCAAGACGTATCTGATCGAAGCGGGACTCTGGGATGAGGCTCGTGACGAAGATCTGGTGGCACAGCTGAATCTGGAGATCAAAGAAGCGACGGAATACGCGGATCGTGCTCCGTTCCCGGAACCTGAGGATACGCTTCTTCATGTGTATGCGGAAGACGAAGGAGGAACTGAAGGATGGCGGTAATGGAGTATATTGATGCAATTCGCCTCGCGATGAAGGAAGAGATGGAGAAGGATGAATCCGTCTTCGTGCTTGGCGAGGATGTTGGCGTGAAGGGCGGCGTATTCACGACCACGAAGGGGCTTATCGAGCAGTTTGGCGAGATGCGTGTGCTGGATACGCCGCTGGCGGAATCGGCGATTGCCGGGGTAGCGATTGGAGCGGCCATGTACGGTATGAAGCCGATCGCGGAAATGCAGTATTCCGACTTTATGCTTCCGGCGACGAACCAGATCATTAGTGAAGCAGCGAAAATCCGCTACCGCTCGAACAACGATTGGAGCTGTCCGATCGTCGTCCGCGCGCCGATTGGCGGCGGCATCTTCGGCGGGCTGTATCATTCCCAGTGTCCGGAATCGATCTTCTTTGGCACGCCGGGTCTGAAGATCGTTGCTCCGTTCTCGGCGTACGATGCCAAGGGGCTGCTGAAAGCAGCGGTTCGCGACCCGGACCCTGTCCTCTTCTTCGAGAACAAAAAGTGCTACAAACTGATCACCGGCGACGTGCCGGAGGACGATTATGTCGTTCCGATCGGGAAAGCGAACGTCCTGCGCGAAGGCAGCGACATCACGGTGATCGGATACAGCATGCCGCTGCATTTTGTCATGCAGGCTGCCGAAGAGCTGGAGAAAGAGGAAGGGATCAGCGCCCACGTCCTCGATCTGCGCACACTGCAGCCGCTGGACCAGGATGCCATCATTGAATCCGCGAGACGCACAGGGAAAGTGCTTATCGTTCATGAAGACAACAAAACCGGCGGTGTCGGTGGCGAGGTTGCGGCAATCATCTCGGAGCACTGCCTGTACGATCTGGACGCGCCGATTATGCGTCTGTGCGGGCCGGATGTGCCGGCGATGCCGATCAGCCCGCCGATGGAGAAGTTTTTCATGTTGAACAAGGACAAAGTCAAGGAATCGATGCGTCAGCTGGCGCTTTATTAAGAACAGGGAGTTGTGAGCATGACCGATAAATATACGATGACCGACGTTGCGATGCCTCAGCTGGCAGAATCCCTCGTGTCTGCAACGATTGCCAAATGGCTCAAAAAGCCTGGTGATCCGATTGAGCAATATGAGCCGATCTGTGAGGTGATCACGGATAAAGTGAATGCAGAGATCCCGTCTACACTTGACGGGGTTATGGGCGACATTCTTGCCGAAGAGGGCCAGGTTGTCAGTGTAGGTGAAGTCATCTGCCGTATTCAGACTGCAGGAGCAAGTGACGGGACGGTGGCGTCAGCTGGTGGTGCATCGGAACCTGCACATTCCCCGGGTGCAGCGATATCTGGCGATACGTCGATGCGTTCGCGGTATTCCCCGGCGGTACAGACGCTTGCTGCACAGCACGGGATCGATCTGAACCGGGTACAGGGAACTGGCCTGGGCGGAAGAATTACGCGCAAGGATGTATTGAAGTATATCGAGCAGGGCGGATCACAAGGCGCAGCGGCGCAGCCAGCTGTTACCGAACCGGCCCGGGCAGAGAGAAGGGAGCAGTCCGGATCAGCGGCCTCCCCGTTTAGCGGCCTGAAGCAGCAACCCGCTACCCCATTGTCGAAGGAGGATCTCTTCACACCGATCCCGGATGTGCGTCATTCCGGACTGCATTTGACGGAGACGCCGAAGATTCCGACCATTGAGGTGGAAGGCGGCGGCCGCTCGGACTATTTCATTGACGTAACTCCGATACGAAACACCATTGCCAGAAACATGCGCCAGAGCGTTACCGAAATTCCGCATGCCTGGACGATGATCGAAGTGGATGTAACGAACCTGGTGCTGCTTCGGAACAAACTGAAGGATGAATTCAAACGCAACGAGGGTGTTAACCTGACCTATCTTGCCTTTCTGTTGAAGGCGGTCGTGAACGCCATCAAGGATTATCCGATCATGAACTCGTTCTGGGCGGTGGATAAAATTGTGGTCAAGCGGGACATCAATCTGTCGCTCGCTGTAGGGACCGAGGATTCCGTCATGACGCCGGTCATTCATCGTGCGGATCAGAAGAACATCGCGGGCCTTGCCAGAGAGATCGACGAGCTTGCGCGGAAGACGCGTGAAGGCAAGCTGACGCTCGACGATATGCAAGGAGGCACATTCACGGTCAACAATACCGGTTCCTTCGGATCGATCTTGTCGTATCCGATCATCAATTATCCGCAGGCGGCCATCCTGACGTTTGAGTCGATTGTCAAAAAGCCGGTTGTCATCAATGATATGATTGCTGTTCGCTCGATGGCTAACCTGTGTCTGTCACTGGATCATCGGATTTTGGACGGTGTCATCTGCGGAAGATTTTTGCAAAGGGTCAAAGACAACCTGGAAGGCTATACATTGGATACCAAGCTGTACTAGAAACGGTATGGATACAAAGATTGGCCATCGGCATCGGCATTACTCTTAGGTGAAAGAAGGCGCTGCAGATGAATAGACAGTTGGATGTAACGTACACGCCGATGATGAATTACGGAGATGCCTGGGAGCTTCAGAAGGAGATCGTGGCAGGGATTGATGAGGGGAAGCGTTCAGAGCAGCTGATGCTTCTCCAGCATCCTCCTACGTATACGATTGGTTCCCAGAGACATCCCGAGCATTTGTTGCTCAGCCGGGAAGAGCTTGAGAAGCGGGGCATAGGCCTGTTCGAAATTGATCGCGGAGGAGACATTACATATCACGGGCCTGGGCAGCTTGTCGGCTATCCCTTGCTGATGCTGGATGCTGGAAAGGGGCTTGACCTTCACGCTTATCTCCGAAACGTGGAGCAGGTCATTATAGATTATCTGGCTTCGCACGGCATTGAATCCGGAAGAAAACCGGAATATACCGGAGTGTGGGTCGGAGACCGGAAAATTTGCGCCATCGGCGTGAAGTTTAACAAATGCCGGCATCAGCGAGCCTTTGTCACGAGCCACGGCTTCGCTTTTAATATCAAGGCAGGCATTGCCGAAGACGGATTTGCGGGAATTATACCGTGCGGAATTCAGGAATACGGAGTAACCTCACTGGAGGATATTACGGGGAACACCTTTGAGGTGGAGGAAGTAGCGCGTGAGCTGTTGCCTTTTTTCACCCGTATATTTCCTTATGCACCTGTGTGGCGTTAAAGTAACGGACGCTCCCGCTACACCTGCTTGGGTGGCAACGGGAGCGTTTTTTCCGGATTGGACGGTATTCAGCCTGAATCCGGGAAGATGAACGGAACCTCATGTCACTCAATGGGCAGAACATGTCCGATTAACGGAACAAGAGAGGCTCGAGGACAATCATCAAGGTCGAGCAGATCATGGCGAGCAGCATCAGATAAATGACAAATTTAAACCACTTTTTTCGTTGCATGGTGTTGCTCCTTTAATTTAAGTTTAATAATGTACATTGCTAGCATGCCTGATATCGAAATAGGCCATTCTTATAAGACATTGTAACGTATATGTGAAAGAGAGGGAAGTCCAGTGGTCTCTAAAGAGCGAATCGTGAATGAGTTTATGGAACTGGTCCAGATTGATAGTGAAACGAAGTTTGAGGAACAGATCTCCGGCGTGCTGAAGCAGAAATTCGGCAACCTCGGGCTTGACATTGTGGAGGATGACGCCAAGGAGAAGACAGGACATGGTGCAGGCAACCTGATCATTACCTGGAAGGCGGAGCAGGCTGAGGAGGCGCCGAAGCTCCTGTTTACCTGTCATATGGATACCGTGACCCCGGGCAAAGGCGTGAAACCGACGCTGGGAGAGGATGGTTGGATTCGCAGTGACGGCACGACCATTCTGGGTGCGGACGACAAAGCGGGGATCGCAGCTCTGCTGGAAGCGATTCGTGTCATTCAGGAAAACAACATTCCGCATGGTCAAATTCAATTTGTGATCACGGTAGGCGAAGAATCGGGACTCGTAGGCGCAAGAGCGCTTGATCCGAATATGCTGGATGCTGATCTGGGCTTTGCGCTTGACTCCAACGGAGATATCGGCTCCATCGCGGTCGCTGCGCCGACACAAGCAAAAATTAAAATGATCATCAAGGGGAGATCCGCGCATGCGGGTGTCAATCCGGAGGATGGAATCAGCGCGATTCAGGTTGCAGCCAAGGCGATTGCCAAAATGAAGCTGGGCCGTATCGACCATGAGACGACCGCTAATATCGGTCAGTTTGCCGGCGGTGGTCCGACGAATATCGTGTGTGACTATGTGCAGCTGGAAGCGGAAGCCAGAAGCATCGTGCAGGAAAAGGTGAACAAGCAGATCAGCGATATGCGTGAGGCGCTGGAAACAACGGTGCGCGAATTCGGCGCTGACTCGGAGTTTATTAGCGAAATCATCTATCCTTCGTTCAGCTTTAACGAGCACGATGAAGTTGTGCAGCTTGCCAAGCGGGCGATTGGCCGCATCGGTCTGAACGAGCGGCTGTTTGCTTCGGGCGGCGGCAGCGATGCCAACATCTTCAACGGTCTGGGCGTGCCGACTGTGAATCTGGCGGTGGGCTACAAGGAGATCCATACGACCAAGGAACGTATTCAAGCTTCAGATCTCGTCAAAGCGGCTGAACTGGTCGTTGCAATTGTACAGGAGAATGCGAAGGCATAAGTGGGTAAAGGTTCATAGCATGGTTATTGCATGATTGAGACATAGCAAAAGGGGTGTTTCGGGATGAGAAGCCCGGACACCCCTTTATATATAAAGAGCGATGAAATGAAGTCACAAGCGTTTAGTTAAGCAGAACAGCGCATGGGGCTTTTCGTTTGTTATCAACCCGCTTCTGGGAGGGTGTCCAGCTTGTGTGCCAGCCAGAGCTGTCAACGAGGTTGAGGGCGGCGACGATGTTGTCGATATGCTCCATAATTTCCTGCTGCAGCTTAGGGGAGGAGAAGCTGGTTTCCAGTCTTCGGGACAACGACAGCAGCGCCGATTGCAGATGACACGCCGCTTCTCCGAATCGGGCGGCCGTGCAGGATGGCCAGGCTTGGCGGATTTGCTGAAACTGGGACGAGGCCTCCTCGTACTTGCCCTGATCATACAAGACTTCGGCAGCAATAACACACAATTTCTCGCTGTAGATGCCAGCGTCTCCGATGGGAAGCTGCCCCAGCATCTCGATATGGGAAACGGCCTCCGTAATGTAGCCTTCATTGTATAACAGGCAGATCAAAGCATAACCGGCATCGATCCCGTTCAAGGAGAGCAGCCATTCTGCCTCCGGAATCAGACCGACCGATACAGCGGTTTTCGCCAGCTCCAGCGGATCGGTCAGCGTCAGCGTCGATTGGGAATTACCTGCAAGCTTCCATCGGCACAGCAGCTGTAAATGGCGCAGATCTTGTTGCCATGCATTCCTGTTACTGCTGCCGGAAGGGACCTGGCAATTCTCCAATTGCTCCAACAGCCGCAGCGCTTCCGACGTTTGCTGCAGCCGAATGAGCGCCTTGGCATACATGATGCCGCCGCTTGGTCCGAGGGAGTCAAGGCATCCTCTGAAGCACTCCGCAGCCTCGCGATAAGCGCCGATATAAAACATCGCGCAGCCGATCATCTCCGGCGAAGCAGCGAGACCGGAGATTCTGCCGGAGAGATGCTTGTATATCTCCGGATCGCTTAACCCTTGCGTGAGAAGCAGGGCAGCCCATTGGTTCAGCGCATGCTGTGCATAGGCATTGCTGCTCTGAACCACATGCGCATACGCCGACTCTGAATTGGAGAAGGAGCGCAGACGCATGCTGAGCTTGCCGTATTGCAGCCAGATGAGTGCCGTATCCTGACCAGTGGACCGCTCGACGTCCGGCGAGCGCGAAGTGGCCGCACGGTAGCTCTCCAATGCTTCCTTCAGCAGCCCGCGCCGTTCATACCATTGTCCCCGCTCATAATCATTCCATATGAGATTCGCTGTTAAATCGATTTCATTAAGCATGATTTGTCGCATATTCGAAGCCTCCCACTGTAACAACACACGAAACGATGCATAAGTCGTGAACTTTTTTTGAAAAAACACACCAAACGTCGCAAAATGATTCTAAAGTCCTATAAACTACGGTTAATATTTACGTTATTTTCTCGGTTTTGGAGGCATAATGACATCCAGTACCGTTGCGTCCTTGCCCCATTCTTTTTGCCATTGCTTCAGCATAATCCGGATTTGCCAAGCTTGTCCCACCATATGAAAGGAATTTGTTCCTTTGTAGCTCTTCATGGCTCGTTCCTTCTTTCTCGCGAAATTTGATATAATACACCTTATGCAATAGCATGGACAAAGATGCCACGTATCAGACAAAGGAGGCCATGATATGAGCGATATCGGCAGCAAGAACGGGCACGTCCCGAACGCAAGGCTGGAGGAGACCACACTGTCAACGAACAACATCTTCAGCGGAAAGATCATCTCACTTCAGGTGGACACGGTTCGTCTTCCGAACGGAAATACAGCGACCCGTGAAGTGGTGAGACACCCGGGAGCTGTGGCGGTACTGGCCTTGAAGGATCAAAAAATGCTTGTTGTTGACCAATACAGACAGCCGCTGGGACGCTGCGAGGTGGAGATCCCGGCAGGAAAGCTGGAGCCTGGCGAAGACCCGCTGGAAGCGGCCAAGCGCGAGCTGGAGGAAGAGACGGGGTATACGTGCGGCTCGATTCGAAAGCTGCATTCTTTCTATACATCCCCCGGCTTTGCGGATGAAGTTATTCATCTCTATCTGGCCGAAGATTTAACGCGAGGCGACATGAATCCCGACGAAGACGAATTTCTGGAAATGGCCGAGATCACACTTGAGGAAGCCTACCAGCTGATTCAGGAGGAGCGCATCAGCGATGCGAAGACGATCCTCGCGGTATATGCCTGGAATATGTACAGCCTGACGGGAAAGATCTGATGATGAGCACGGACAATACAGCTTCTCACCAGCAAGAACTTACGCAATTTTTCTGTGATCTTCATATTCACATCGGCCGGGCAACCAACGGACAGGCGGTCAAGATCAGCGCCAGCAACAATCTGACCTTCGAGAACATTGCAGTCGAAAGCTCGGAGCGCAAAGGGATCCAGATGACCGGAATCATTGATTGTCATTCTCCCTCCGTTCAGGAGGATATTATGGCCTGCCTGGACAGCGGGATTATGAGGGAGCTGGCCGGAGGCGGCATCGCCTACCGGGATACGGTCATTGTGCTGGGCAGCGAGATCGAGGTTCGGGGGCCAGGCCGGGGAGCGGCGCATGTGCTGGCCTATTTTCCATCCCTCAACATGATGCAGGACTTTACAGGCTGGATGGCCCGTTATATGAAAAATATCCAGCTCAGCTCGCAGCGCATCTATGTCTCGCCGAGAGAGCTTCAGCAAGAGGTGACCGACCGGGGCGGGATACTTATTCCCGCCCATGTGTTTACGCCTCATAAAGGGCTCTACGGCAGCATGACCGATCGGCTGGCCGACGTGTTTGATCCGGGTGGCATATCCGGCATCGAGCTTGGATTGAGTGCGGATTCCGCGATGGCCGGATTGATCTCGGAGCTGGACTCGTATTCCTTTCTCAGCAATTCCGATGCCCACTCCCTAGGCAAGATTGGCCGGGAGTACAACCGGATCGCGATGAAGGAGCCGTCCTTTGCAGAGTTCAAGCGGGCGCTGGAGCGAAGAGACGGCCGCAGAGTAACCGCGAACTACGGATTGAACCCGAGGCTCGGTAAATATCACCGGACCTATTGCTCGGGGTGTGAGAGCATTATGGACGAGGCGGATGCGGCCTCACAGGAAGGGCGATGCCCTTATTGCGGCAGCACCAAGCTTGTGGGTGGCGTGCTCGACCGCATCCTGAGCTTCGCAGATCGCACCGAGCCGATCATTCCTGCGTTTCGTCCGCCCTATCATTACCAGATTCCGCTTGAGTTCATTCCCGGACTCGGGAAATCGGCGATGAAGAAGCTGCTGGACGCCTTTGGGACGGAGATGGCGATATTACACCGAGCTTCGGAGACAGAGCTGGCAGCCGTGGCTGGAGAGGCGCTGGCGGAGAGCATTATACAAGCCCGAAACGGGACGCTGCAGTTAGCATCCGGTGGTGGGGGGACATACGGGAAAGTGATGAAATGAAGCGGCGTTACAGCATCCGGGTGGTGTCGCTTCTTGGCGACAAGGGATGACGAGTGGGCTATACGAAGAACCACACGCTCGATTGATATAAGAAAGTCATAGAAAAGAGACCGTCTTCATAGAGTAGAGTAGACCCATGAAAGGAGACGCTACTCTATGCATTCATTCCGCAAAGCCTTCAAGGATCAGGCCCCGCTCTATGTTTTTGTTGCCGTCTTGTTTTTGGTAGGCGTGCTGTTCGGAGCGATGATGGTCAGTGCGCTGTCACTGGAGCAGCAGCAGGATATCGCGCGATACTTGAACCATTTTTTTGTTAATCTTCATGAAGGCGGCCCAGCGAGCGGACAATCCAGTTTCTGGGAGATTGCTTCCCTTCATCTGAAATGGATCGGGTTGATATGGATATTAGGCTTGTCAGTGATCGGGCTGCCGGGCATTCTTATATTGGACTTTTTGAAGGGTGTGCTGATCGGGTTTACCGTCGGATATTTGGTCGGCCAATATTCATGGAGCGGACTGCTGTTTGCCCTCGTGTCGGTCGCCCCGCAAAATATGCTGATGATCCCTATCGTCATGATGTGCAGCGTGACGGCCATCCATTTCTCCCTTTATATGATACGCAACCGGCTGCTGGTGCAGCGGGGCGGAAGCTTGGCTAAGCCGCTGATGTCCTATGCGATAACGACCGGGGTTATGGCTCTGGCGACGCTGGCAGCAGCCTCGTTTGAGATGTGGGTGACCCCTAGCATGATGAGGTGGGTGACGCCGATGCTGGTTCAGGCCACGAATCTTGCCTTCTAGCAAAACCGATTGACTTTGTTTGTAAAGTCCCCCTATAATGAAGGAAGTGACCATTTTACGTGGTGTGATTTCCAAGGGGGAGGGAAACGATGGAAGCGCGGATCGACAAAATTAAACAGCAGTTACAATCCCAAGGCTATAAACTAACGCCCCAAAGGGAAGCCACGGTAAGCGTATTGTTGGAGAATGAAGACGACCACCTTAGCGCCGAGGATGTGTTTATGCTCGTTAAAGAGAAGGCTCCTGAGATCGGTCTGGCTACCGTGTACCGTACCCTTGAGCTCCTGAGCGAGCTGCATGTTGTGGAGAAAATCAACTTTGGCGACGGCGTCGCCCGCTATGATCTCAGAACCGATACCTCGAAACATCATCATCATCATCTGATATGTACTCAATGCGGAAGCATGGACGAAATTCGTGAGGATTGGCTTGGACCATTAGAGGAGCGGCTGGAGCGCGAATTTAATTTTACCGTATACGACCATCGGCTTGATTTCCACGGGATATGCTACCGTTGCAAGGAAAAGGGCAAGAATGATACGGATAAATCCTAACTCATAATCGATCACCTGCAGTGATTCCTAACGATCACGGCGAGCCCTCATCCGGCGATCCTTCCGGGAGGGCTTTTTATATGAAGATAGGATTCTTGTACATATAGAAGGGATTAGGAGAGTAGACTCCATAAGAACGTATACGCTAGCGGACGGTGCGAAACAGTGCGAACGGTCATATTTGTGCAGGACGGGACATAGTTTGGGAATGATCAGGTATTTCACGAAGGTGAGGCGCTGCCAGTGATTATATCCATTCGCAAAATGATCTCCTTGATTCGCTTTGTTGCATGTTTTGCCGTGCTGACGGTGTTCTTCTATTATGTACTGGACTGGGTGGGCGATTGGGTCAATCCGTCCAATCCGTACCAGGTGCCAAGCGGACAGGCTGTGAAGGCATTTCAGCCCGAGAGCACGATGGACAGCCAATATTCACCGGCGATGCGGCTGAAGCTGTTCTATTGGTATGGGGAATAAGCGGCATACTAGCGGAACCGGAACAGGAAAAAGCGGGGATAACAGATGGAACCATATTTGGGAGCCTACATGTCTTATTTGGAAGATGAAAAAGGACTTTCGAAGAATACAATCGAATCCTATAAAACAGATATCGCCGGATTTATCGCGTTTGCTGCCGAGCGGGGCATCGTGCATCCGCAAGAGGTGAACCGGGCGCTGCCCAGCCTCTATATCGGAAGCCTCAAGCAGCAGGGACGCGCATCGTCTTCCTTGCTGCGGTGCATGGCGGCGCTTCGCTCCTTCTTCCGGTATTTGGTGCGTCAATCGGTCATTGTGCAAGACCCTACGCTGTTTATGGACACGCCCAAGCCGGAGCGCAAGCAGCCGCGGGCGCTGACGACGGCCCAGGTGGACAAGCTGCTCTCCATGCCTGATCCGGGGACGCCACACGGCGCAAGGGACAAGGCGATGCTGGAGCTGCTCTATGCATCGGGCATCAAGGTGTCCGAGCTGGTGTCCCTGAACGTCGGGGATGTCGATACAAGCATGCGGTTTATGCGCTGTGTCGGCAGCGGAGGCAAGGAGCGCATCGTTCCGATCAGCCCGGGGGCTGCGCATTCGGTCGAGGTTTACCTGGACGGCATGCGAGGCCGCATGCTGAAGCCGGACCGGGAGGCAGAGGCTTTATTTTTGAACAATCTGGGAACACGAATGACAAGGCAGGGCTTTTGGAAGATTATGAAAAAGCATGGCGAAGCTGCCGGAATCGAGGAGGAAATTAACCCGCATACGCTGCGCCACTCCTTTGCACTGCATCTGCTGGAGAACGGTGCAGATCTGAGGTCCGTTCAGGAGTTGCTGGGTCATTCTGACTTGTCGACGACCCAGATGTACCAGGCGCCCAAGAAGAGCATGAAAGAGGTCTACGATCGCTTTCATCCGAAATCGGGCGAATAGATATTGTGCCAATTGTGTTCGGACTCCGGCCGATTGGGGTAATCTATAATTATATAGAAGAAATTAATACATTTGTGAGGAGAACTATAATGACAACAATAAATCAAGAAACGATCAAAGCAGCTGCAGCATACATAGCGCAGCAAACGACGATCAAGCCGGAAATCGGACTCATTCTCGGATCAGGTCTTGGCGTGCTTGCTGATTTAATGGAGGATACGGTATCGATCGCTTATACGGACATTCCTCATTTCCCGGTATCCACCGTGGAAGGGCATGAAGGCGAGCTGCTGCTGGGCAATATCCAGGGACGCCCTGTCGTCATGATGAAGGGCCGCTTCCATATGTATGAAGGCTATGGTCCGGAAGTAACCGCATTTCCTGTCCGCGTCATGAAGGAGCTCGGGGTCAAGAGCCTGCTGGTTACCAATGCGGCGGGAGGCGTGAACCTGTCCTATCAGCCGGGAGATCTGATGCTGATTTCGGATCATCTGAATCTGACCGGGCGCAATCCGCTGGTCGGGCCGAATGATTCGGCGCTTGGCGTTCGCTTCCCGGACATGTCTGAAGCCTACAGCCGCAGATTGCGCCAGGTAGCCAAGGAGGTGGCTGTCAGTCAGGGCATCGTTCTTCGCGAAGGCGTGTATGCCGGTCTGCTCGGTCCGACGTATGAGACGCCGGCTGAAATTGTGATGCTGCGCACGCTCGGAGCCGATGCGGTCGGCATGTCCACGGTATCCGAAGTGATTGTTGCAAGGCATGCAGGCATTGAAGTGCTTGGCATTTCCTGCATCAGCAACATGGCGGCAGGCATTTTGGATCAGCCGCTGTCTCATGAAGAAGTGATGGAGACCGCAGAGAAGGTGAGAGAGAAATTTTTGGGACTGGTCATGGGCATCATCCCGAACATGTAACAACGCATCAGGTTTGCAGGTTGATGAGATTTTGACGCCTGTGCGGCCTTTCAGTGATAGACCAATCGGAGCAACTTCCGGTTGGTCTATTTTTAGTTGTGCCCGATTGGAATAATTTGCTTACATCCTGACGACAATGAATAGAGACCCGTATGTGAACGGGATGATCTATATTTCAGGAGGGGACGGATTGTGAAAAAAGCGTTGTTTACCGGGATACTGGCCGCGATTGTCGGCTTGGTTGGCGGGACATCCCCTGGTTATGCCGCGGATGACAAGAGCGCAAATGCCGGAAGCACACAGGAGCTTGCACCGAGCGCGCGTTCTGCCATATTGCTCGACGCGGATACCGGAACCATCATTTATGAGAAAAACAGCCATGATAAGCTGCCTCCCGCAAGTATTACCAAAATTATGACGATGCTGCTGACGATGGAGGCGATTGAGGACGGACGGCTGAAATGGACAGACAAGGTCCGGACCAGCGAATATGCAGCGTCGATGGGCGGATCACAGATTTTCCTCGAGCCCGGGGAAGAGATGACCGTGGAAGAGATGCTCAAAGGAATTGCGATGGCTTCCGGCAATGATGCCTCTGTGGCCATGGCTGAGAAGATCGCCGGCTCTGAAGAAGCATTCGTGCAGATGATGAATGACAAGGCCGCCGAGCTCGGCATGAAAAACACCCATTTCGTGAATTGCAACGGTCTCCCGGCGGCGGATCACTACACAACCGCGCATGACATTGCTCTCATGAGCCGTGAGCTGCTCAAGTATGAGGAAATCACGAAATATACGGGAGCCTATCAAGATTATTTAAGACAGGATACGCCGAAGCCATTCTGGCTCGTCAATACGAACAAGCTCGTGCGGTTCTATTCGGGCGCTGACGGCTTAAAGACCGGGTATACGTCGGAGGCGAAGTTCTGTCTGTCGGCTACGGCCAAGCGGGACGGGCTGCGTGCAGTCGCGGTCGTGATGGGCGCCCCGGACACGAAGACGAGGAACAGCGATATTTCCCGGATGTTTGATTACGCTTTTTCGCAGTACAGCATGCACTCGATCTTCAAGACGGGGGAAGTGCTGGGCACCGTCAAGATTCAGAAGGGGAAAGTGCCTGAGCTTGCGCTCCAGGCCGAGAAGGATTATAGCGTCCTTGTGAAAAAAGGAGGCAAAACGACCGAGCTTCGGCACGAAATTCATTTCGTGGAGGATCTGAAAGCGCCGGTGGACAAGGGGCAGATCATTGGCAAGCTGTCGGTTTATCAAGGCGAGCAGCTGGTCAAGGAGTTTGAACTGGCCTCCCCGGTGTCTGTGAAGAAGGCCGGCTTCTGGAATCTGTTCAAGCGTACGACAAGCAAGTTGTTTGATGTAGATTGATAGCAGTTTTCTTCTAGTTTTGTCGCGGGGCAGGAATGTCTTTTCACCATGTAGAAATTGTTGTTCAAGTCAGGGAGGAGAGTGAGCAAACATGAATCTGCATGTGGATATGGAGCATCACAGACATGTCCTGATCGTCCGTTTGTCCGGTGAACTGGATCATCATACGGCCGATCATGTCCGAATCATGCTGGATGATGCCATCACAAAACGTCAGACGGAGCATCTGGTGATGAGTCTGAAGAATCTGGAGTTTATGGACAGCTCCGGCCTGGGCGTCATCCTGGGTCGGTATAAATCGATCAAGCATAAGGGCGGCAAGATGGCGCTCTGTGACGTCAAACCGCAGGTATACCGCCTGCTGGAGATGTCGGGGCTGTTCAAAATTATGCCGATCTACGAAAACGAGGGGACCGCACTCTCGGGTCTGGAGGTGGTGTCATGAGTGAGGCTCAAGCACAGCACAATTTCATGACGCTGGAATTTGCTGCAAGGTCGGAGAACGAATCTTTCGCCCGCGTCGCTGTGGCTGCCTTTGTATCCCAGCTGGACCCGACGATGGACGAGCTTAGCGACCTGAAAACCGTAGTATCCGAAGCGGTGACCAACTGTATCATCCATGGCTATGACAGCAACCCCGAAGGCGTTGTCCGAATCGAGGCAGGGATTGACGGGGATATGATCACGCTGCTGATCGAGGACAAGGGAGCGGGCATTGAGGATCTGGAGATGGCGAAGCAGCCGCTCTATACCTCCAAACCTGAGCTTGAGCGCTCCGGTATGGGCTTTACCATCATGGAGAACTTCATGGACGAATTTGAAGTGGTCAGCGAGCCCGGCAAGGGGACGTCGATCAGAATGAAGAAGAGGATCGAATCCAAGAAAGCTTTATATAATTAGGGGTTGGACAAATGGATGCCGATGTGAAGAAGACTTCGCAGACCTTTTTGGACGACGCGGAGGTTAAACGACTCATTGCACTTAGCCAGAGCGGGGACACGCTTGCACGGGACACGCTCGTCAATTGTAATATTCGTCTCGTCTGGTCGGTTGTACAAAGGTTCATGAACCGGGGCTATGACCCGGATGACCTGTTTCAAATCGGCTGTATCGGTCTCCTGAAGTCTGTTGACAAGTTCGATCTCAGTTATGATGTCAAGTTTTCCACGTATGCCGTTCCGATGATCATCGGTGAAATTCAGCGGTTCCTGCGTGATGACGGCACACTGAAGGTCAGCCGCTCGCTGAAGGAAATGGCCAATAAGGTAAGGAAGAAGCGCGATGAGCTGTCCAAGCAGCTGGATCGTCTGCCTACGGTTAAGGAAGTGGCGGAGGAGCTTGGGGTATCACCGGAGGATGTGGTGTTTGCCCAGGAGGCCAACAAGCCGCCGACTTCAATTCATGAGACGGTATTTGAGAATGACGGAGATCCGATCACGCTGATGGACCAGATCGCGGATGATTCACAGGAACGGTGGTTTGACAAGCTGGCCTTGAATGAAGCGATCGGCGGTTTGTCCGAGCGAGAGCGGCTTATCGTATATTTGAGATATTTCCGGGATCAAACCCAGTCCGAGGTAGCCAGTCGCCTTGGCATATCCCAGGTGCAGGTATCCAGGCTGGAGAAAAAAATACTGCAGAGCATACGCAACGAAATTGCACAATAGTTAGTTGCGGCTAACAGTTCGTTTATGCTTGCAAGCACAGGCGTCTTCCGGTGGAAGGCGTCTTTTTGCTGCGCTTTGATCGCCTTTAAGTAAGGGGGGGCAGTTTTCTCAAGGGAGTCAAAAAAGTTGGGGGGAATCGAGTAGAAACGAGCGGGATTTACCATACTAACAGTAATTTAGCAGTAAAGGAGTGTATCGGATGAAGGTGAGTCCCACTCCAATGGTGTTTCTGCAGCTGAAAAGCCGGGTTCGTTTACCCAGAGAGAGCGTGGTCAAGCTCCGTGACGTTGCCTTTATCGTCTGCGAACCTGCTGCGTGGGAGCAGAAGCTGCTGGATATGCCTCTTGCCAAGCCCAGGGACAAAGACGGCAATCGCCTCGTCATTGATTTAATCCAGATTATTCCGAAAATCCAACAATTCGTGCCCGGCGCTCATATTGAGCCGATGGGGAATCATCATACGCTTGTCGAGCTGGTCGGTCCGCCGAATCGGTCCTCCCGCTACTGGTTTCCGCTCGTCTGGCTTTTGCTGTTTTTTGGCTCGATGCTGACGATTATGAATTTTCATGCCGATGTGAATATGCTGGAGGTTCAGATCCGGATTGTGGAGATCTTGACCGGCAAGCGGGACGAGCAGCCGTATTTGTTTCAGATTGCCTATTCGCTTGGCCTCGGATTTGGCATGACGGTGTTTTTTAACCATCTGTTCAAGAAGAAGTGGAATGAAGAGCCGACCCCGCTGGAGGTCGAAATGTACCTGTATCAGGAAAATCTCGACCAATTCGTCGTGGCGGAGGAGTATCGCAAGATGAGCAGCAAGAATGAGCCGGCAGGCAGGAAGCCATGATAGCCAGCATCGCGCAGGGCATCTTCATCTGTATTCTGGGCGCTGCCGGCGGGATTGCGGTGGGAGGCGGAGTGATTGCCCTGATTATCGTGCTGGACATTATTCCGAGGCTGTCACAGCTTACCTCGACCTATCACCGCGTGCACTGGTATGAAGGCGCGTTAATCAGCGGAACGTTTATCGGGACGATGGCGGACTTCTGGAAGTGGTCGGTTCCGCTCGGGCCGCTTGTCAGCACGTTGATTGGGCTATTGTGTGGCACATTTATCGGCATGCTGGCTGCCGCGCTGACCGAGGTGCTGAACGTGCTGCCGATTCTGGCCAAACGGCTGCGGCTGACCGGGTATTTGTTCGGATTGCTGATGGCGATGGTGGCCGGCAAGGTGGCTGGCTCGCTGTTTGACTGGTTTGTTTTCAACAAATGATGACTAATGAAGACTGGGGGAGATTGGCGTATGGCGGATGAGACGCAGACAACGGTCGGGAATAATGAAGCCAAGGAGCGCGAGGAGGCGCTGTTTCGCAAGCGGAATGCCGAGCGGTCAGACAGCACGGAGGAATCGGTGCTCTACTGGCAGGAGAGAGACGAGATTCCGGATCATTTCGATCAGCTGAAAGATACGCTGAAGGAAGTGATGGGGCTGGACGTTTCCTACGACATCATTTTTCGGGAAATGACATTTGCCGGAAGGCGGGTCGGCCTGTTGTTCCTGAACGGATTGACCGATGGGGCCAGCGTAACCGAAATATTGAAAAGGCTAAGCTACCTGAAGCCGGACGACATCGAATCCGATGCGGTCGACGTTATGGTCAATCATTATATTCCGCATTTTCAGGTGGAGGAAAGCGACAAGCTGAGCAAGGCCATCGACAAGGTGCTGACCGGGGAAAGCGCGCTGTTCGTTGAGGGAGAAGGCAAGGTTATCCTCATCGACACCCGGGTCTATCCCGTCAGAGGGATGGAGGAGCCAGCGGTTGAGAAGGTGGTCCGTGGCGCGCGAGACGGTTTCACGGAAACGCTCGTTACGAACGTCAATCTGGTGCGTCGGCGTGTGCGTGATCCGGGACTGCATTGCGAAATCATGAAGGTGGGTCGCCGGACACAGTCTGATGTTTGCATTTTGTATGTGGATGACATCGCCGATCGTTCACAGGTTGAAGCCATCCGGGATAAAATCAAGGAGATTGACATCGAGGGGCTTCCGATCGGAGACAAGCAGCTCGAAGAGGCGATTGTGAACAAAGGCTGGCATCCGTATCCGCTCGTCCGGTATTCCGAGCGTCCGGATGTGGTTGCCTCCCATCTGCTGGAAGGGCGAATCGTGGTGATGGTGGATACCTCGCCGAGCGTCATGATTATGCCGACGACCTTTTTTGATCTGTGCCAGCATGCGGAAGAGAACCGGCAGACGCCTTTCATGGGAACCTATTTGCGCTGGGTGCGGTTCGGCGGTATCTTCGTTTCGATGTTTCTGCTCCCGCTCTGGATGCTCCTTGTCGTCCATCCTGAGCTCAAGCCGCCGTTACTAACGATTCTGGGCCCCCAGGAGAACGCCAAAATTCCGCTGATCGGCCAGTTTCTCATGGTGGAATTTGGTGTTGACCTGCTGCGGCTGGCTGCCGTTCACACCCCGACGCCGCTGGCTTCCGCCATGGGCTTGATCGCAGCCATTCTGATCGGGGAAATGGCGGTCGAAACCGGATTTTTCGTGAACGAGGTTGTGCTGTACATGGCGATTGCTGCCATCGGCATGTTCGCTACGCCGAGCTATGAATTGGGACTTGCCAATCGCATCGTCCGCTTGTTTCTGTTGATTGTCACCGCGATGTTCAGCGTCAAAGGATTGGTGATTGGCACGACACTGCTCATCCTGGCTCTGACGACACATCGCTCTTACAATTCGTCGTATCTGTGGCCGTTTATACCATTTAGTGCAAAGGCGATGGGGGAGGTTTTGGTGCGCAAACCGCTGCTGTTATCTACCAGACGCCCGGCGCTGAACAAAACAAGAGACCATACCAAAATGGGGTCCGAAATGAACCCGAGAGATGGACATTGATAATTAACACAAATGTTCTGTTGAAAAATCCATTTTGAAAATGATAATGCGTCTGCTATACTGTGAACAATTACTCGATTCAAATGATGCATACCTAGATCGGAGGAATTGTGACCATGTTTTTACACGGTACTAGCAAAATTAACGAACAAGGCCATTTGGAGATCGGCGGCTGTGATACCACCGAATTGAAGGCCCAATACGGCACCCCACTTTATATTGTAGACGAGCAGTCGGTGCGCAACCGCTGCCGGGAATATATTGAAGCTTTCAAGGCTTCCGGTTTGAAATTCCAGGTCGCTTATGCCAGCAAAGCTTTCTGTGTGATGGCGATGTGCCGTCTTGCTGAAGAGGAAGGCATGTCCCTTGACGTTGTATCCGATGGCGAGCTGTACACGGCGCTGCAGGCTGGGTTCCCAGCGGAGCGGATTCATTTCCACGGCAACAACAAAACGATCGAAGAAATCGAGATGGCGCTTGATGCGAAGATTGGCTGCTTTGTGGTTGACAATGCAGTAGAGCTTCACATGCTGCAAGCCATTGCGGCTGACAAAGGCGTGAACGTGAACATTTTGCTGCGCGTGACACCAGGCGTTGAAGCGCATACGCATGAATATATTTCCACAGGTCAGACCGACTCCAAATTCGGTTTTGACATTGGCAACGGTTCGGCCTTCGAAGCGGTGAAGCTGGCTTCGGAACAGCCTAACATCCAGCTGATGGGTATTCACTCGCATATCGGATCGCAGATCTTCGAGGTGGAAGGCTTCCAGATGGCGGTTCAGCGCGTGGCTGATTTTGCTTCCAAAGTGAAGAGCGAGCTTGGCGTAGTGTTCACGGTAGTCAATTTGGGCGGCGGATTCGGCATCCGCTACACAGAGGGAGACACACCGCTGCAGGTTTCCCAATATGTCAAAGCGATTACGGATGCTGTGAAGCAGCATTTCGCCGACATCGGTTCCGAGCTTCCTGAAATTTGGGTTGAACCGGGCCGCAGCATCGTGGGCGATGCGGGCACCACGCTGTACACGGTAGGTACAAGCAAGGATATTCCTGGCGTTCGCAAATACGTGGCTGTAGACGGCGGAATGACAGACAACCCGCGTCCGGCGCTGTATGAGTCGAAGTACGAGGCGATTCTGGCCAACCGTGCAAACGAGAAGGTCGAAGAGACGGTATCCATTGCCGGTAAATGCTGTGAGAGCGGCGATATGCTGATCTGGGATCTGGATCTGCCGAAAGTGAACACAGGCGATCTGCTCGCGGTATCCTGCACAGGAGCGTACAACTACTCCATGGCCAGCAACTACAACCGGATCCGCAAACCGGCGGTTGTGTTTGTAAAGGATGGCCAAAGCGAGCTGGTCGTTCGTCGTGAGTCGCTTGACGATATTGTCAGCCATGATGTCGTTCCTGCGCGCTTGCACAAAGAAGCGGTATCCAGCTAATATAATCTTAGGATGACGGAACAGGACCTGGAGAGGCGCATGCCCTCCGGGTCTTGTTTACTTTCGATGGATGCATCCTCCTTCACACCGGACTGCGGGCGAAAGAGAGTCGGCGGTTGGGATTCGATCTTTGCTGCTTGCGATTCTCGATGCACTTTGCTTAAAAATGGTTTTCATAGTACACTAGTCATTGTATTGTCTGAATACAGAAATATCGATCATAGCACTCACGAAGGGAGTTACCCAATATGGCAAAAAAAGCGAAAATTACATTGGAAAACGGCAAAGAGGTGCTGCTTGAGCTGTTCGATCAGGACGCGCCAAACACCGTAGCCAACTTTGAGAAGCTGGCAAACTCCGGATTCTACAACGGTCTGGTGTTTCACCGCGTAATCCCTGGGTTCGTAGCGCAAGGCGGATGCCCTAACGGCACAGGTACCGGCGGCCCTGGATACACGATCAACTGTGAGATCAACCCAAACAAGCACGAGCGCGGAAGCCTGGCGATGGCGCATGCCGGACGCAACACAGGCGGAAGCCAATTCTATATCTGCTATGAGCCGCAGCCGCACCTGGACGGTCAGCATACCGTATTTGGCAAAGTGGTTGAAGGTATGGAATATGTGGACGAGTTCAAAGGCCGCGACAAAATGGAGAAAGTGGAAGTATTCGAAGCATAATTAAAGATACATTCATCCCAAAGGATCTCACATTCCGCGGTTTCGTGGAATATAGAGATCCTTTTGGCTTATGTTCATACCTGAAGGAGATTGATATGAAACGGTTATTATGGATCGGGTGTTTATCGTATTTCTTAATCGGTCTGGCGCATGTTGTGCTGGGTTCGGTGCTGCCGGTCATGCTGGAGCATTACGGCCGGGAATACAGTGAAGGCGGCATGCTCATCTTCACCCAATTTGCCGGCTTTCTGGTGGGCGTGCTTGTCTCGCCGCTGATCAACCGCCGCTTTGGCAAAAGAGGGGGACTGCTGATCGCTGCCGGTTTGCTGACGGCAGCCGAGTTTCTGTACACGCTGCTGCCGCCATGGGAGTGGCTGTACGTGATTGCTGTCGCCGCCGGCTTCGGCTTCGGCATGATTGAAGCGGTCATCGGAACGATTATTATTGCGGCCATTAAAGACAAGACGGCGGTGGCTATGAGCCGGCTTGAGGTGTTCTTCGGCGTTGGCGCCATGGTGATGCCGATGATTGCGAGCGGATTCATTACGCAGGAATGGTGGAAGTTTTCGTTTTTTGTCGTGTCCCTGTTTTCCTTTGTGACGCTGCTGTTCTGGTCCAGAAGCTCCTTTGGTGAAGCTGACGCAGTGCTTGACACGCGGGGCGATACGGCTTCGGCTGAAGGCGAGGAGCCGGTTGGCAAGGCGGCGTATAAGTATCGGGGAAGCGCGTTTGGCATTCTGGCGCTGTTTATCGTATTTTTCTTTCTCTATGTAGGAACCGAGATGAGTCTGGCCAACTTCATGCCAGCCATTCTGATTGAGAAGCTTGGGGTAATGAAAGAGACGGCCGCCCTCAGCATTACCTGCTTCTGGGTGGCGATGTCGGTCGGCCGGATATTCGCCGGAACGCTGGCCGAGAAGATCCACTACCGGGTCTATGTGCTGCTGAGCTGTCTGCTGACATTGATGATGTTGATCATCTTTCCGTTTGCGGAGCAGGTGTGGGCCGCATTTACGATCATATTGCTGCTGGGGCTGTTCATGTCCGGGCTGTTCTCCATCGCGCTCGTATTTGCGAGCAAGCTGCTGGAGGGGAGCGAGGAATCGACGCCTAGCATATTGATCGCCTCGGGAGGCATAGGCGGTGCCATCCTGCCGCTCGTTACGGGCTGGAGTCTGGATCATCTCCCGCTTCACCAGGCCGTTTGGTTATTTGCGATTTTTGCCGTTGGTCTGGTGGTTCTTAGTGTGGCTGCGTATTCATTGCAGATTCGACAGCCGAGCACCGGGCCAGGAGCCCGGCATGAGGAAGGGAAGGCTCTCCTGTGATGGGAATCAGAGCTCTTACCCGCACCGTTAATTTGATATCAGGACCAAGGTGAACATGAAGTGAAGGAGCGATAGAGGGAATGAAATTGAATAGTTCCGTGATCACAACGTTACAACAGGAACGTTCACAGCATGAGGTATATCCGCCTGCAACCGAAGCTGATATTATGGAAACCGAAATTGCTTTGGGGGTGCGTCTGCCGGAATCGTATTGCAAATTCGTATCCGAGTTCAGCAACGGTGCATACTTATATCGCTGTCAGGAAATATCCGCTGTGGGACAAGGGAATCAACAAATCGGCGCCCTTCAACATACCTACAGACCATGGACAGCGGGGCCTCATAAGGTCGATGATGGTCAACCTATTCCAATTCGTGAAGGTGGATATGTTACGGTGGACCAGCTCATTCCATTTGCTTATGACCATAATGGGAATATGTGGTGTTTTATTATCGAGAAGATGCAAGATCATGAATATCGGGTCGGCTATTATGATACGTTCCAGCCTAAATTATATGGAGTGATGGACAGCTTTCACGATTGGTTGAACGTATGTGTTTCGCATCGGGAAGAGGTGATTCGCGCGATCTTTGATGATGATGTGATCGTACACGAGCTGGGACTGGGGTAATGATAACAGTGCCATTAGCCAGTCTGACACCGAATCGACATTTGCGATGCTTGCATTTTTGCAAGGTGAGTGTTATTTTTATAAGCAACAGTAAAGTTATTTACTGAGAAAACTTCATAACATGTTATCCTTCGGGGTCGGGTGCAATTCCCAACCGGCGGTGATGCACGTGTCATAATCAGCGTAGGAAAGTAAGAGCTGTAGACGCGGGCTTAGTCCGTGACCCGGATGCGTGAAAGTGCGCGCATACGGTGGACCTGGTGCAAATCCGGGACCGACAGTATAGTCTGGATGGGAGAAGGATGGACGAAGCTTGGCATCTGTTTAATCATGTGGCTATGCCGATTCTCGGTATGCCTATCTTCAGGTTAAACATTGTCAATGTCCGATAACAGAAGCAATGCTTCAAGCTATGTGCGGTTTTTCACAAGTGAATCCGGATGGTTGGATGTGTCCATCGGGGGTTGAATGTTTATTTGTGATGCTTGGATACGCATAGTCTTGTTTATTGCTATCTTTTGAATACTCCCATGAGGCCCTGTTTGGATTTGAGAATCCGGACAGGGCTCTTTTATTTCTTGCAGAAATTTGCTTCGTCCATACGTCACGCGGGGCATCCTTACCCTTAGCTGCCCGCATGACGAAACATAATGCTGAGGAGGGGCAAAATGGACATTATGAATGATGAATACTACATGTCGCTGGCGCTGGATATGGCGGAACGAGCACAAGGCCAGACGGGCATCAATCCGGTGGTCGGCTGCGTGGTTGTTCAGGATGGAGCGCTGGCCGGTGTGGGGACCCATCTTGCCCGCGGGACGCCGCATGCGGAGGTTCACGCCTTGAACATGGCTGGCAACAAAGCGAAGGGCAGTACCGTGTACGTCACGCTCGAGCCGTGCAGCCATTACGGCAAAACACCACCCTGCAGTGACCGGCTGATTGCAGAGGGTGTCAAGCGTGTTGTCGTTGCCTGCGAGGACCCGAATCCGCGCGTGGCTGGAACCGGCATTGAGAAGCTTCGGGCTGCGGGCATTCAAGTGGACACAGGCGTGCTCCGGGACAGGGCGCTCCGGTTGAATGAGCGGTTTATCAAATACATTACGACAGGGCTGCCTTATGTCACATTGAAGACCGCCAGCACGCTGGATGGGAAAATTGCCACCCGGACCGGAGACAGCAAATGGATATCGAATGAAGCATCCCGTGAGATTGTTCATACGCTCCGGCATCGGCATCAAGGTATTATGGTCGGGGTGTCGACGGTCATTGCGGACAACCCACAGCTGACCACCCGGCTTACGGTGGATGGCCTGCATCCGGCCAGAATAGTCGTTGATTCAAGGCTTCGCATCCCGATGGATTGCCGGCTGGTGACAGATAAAGCGGCGCCGACGATCATTCTGACGACGGAGCTGGCCGACCGGGAGAAGCAGAATGCACTGGAGGCAGCCGGGCTGACGGTGATCCGGTGCGGAGACGGTCCGCGTGTGGATCTCAAGGCGGGCATGGCACGCCTCGGCGAGATGGAGATCGGCTCGGTTCTGCTTGAGGGCGGGGGTACATTAAACGGGGCCATGCTGGAGGAACGGCTGGTTGACCGCATGATGCTGTTCTTGGCTCCGAAGATTGTTGGCGGGCACAATGCGCCTGCTAGCTTCAGCTTCGATGGTTATGAGCGCATGAGCGATGCGGTGGAGCTTGAACAGCTGGAGGTGGAGCGGATTGGGGACAATGTATGCATTACAGGCGTTCCTGTCTGGAAATAACGAAGCTGGGAGGAAAGGAGGCGAACCTAAACGATGTTTACCGGATTAGTGGAAGAGATCGGGGAAATGCGCCGCATTAGCCGCCAGGGAGAGGCGATGGTGCTCAGCATTGCTGCCTCGCGCATTATGGATGACCTGAAGCTGGGCGACAGCGTATCGGTTAACGGGGTATGCCTGACGGCAACTTCGATCGATACGGGCATGTTCACGGTGGATGTGATGCCGGAAACTTACAGGAATACGACTCTGAAGGCGCTGAAAGCCGGGAGCAAGGTGAACCTGGAGCGGGCGATGGCGGCAGGCGGACGTTTTGGCGGGCATATTGTACAGGGTCATGTAGATGGGGTAGGCACGATTCGAAGCGTCCATGCTGATCATAATGCGGTCGTGTATGAAATCGCACCCGAGAACAAGGAGCTCTTTAAATACATCATTCCGAAAGGGTCGGTTACGCTGGATGGAATTAGTTTGACGGTCGTCAAGACGACCGCATCCTCCTTCACCGTTTCGATCATTCCGCACACGCTGGGCGAAACCGTACTCGGATACAAGAGGGCTGGCGATACGATCAACATTGAAACCGACATTCTGGGCAAATATGTGGATCACCTGCTGCATTACCGCCCGGATGAAGGGCAGGACGGCGGAAGGACAGAAGCCGGCTCGGGGATCAGCCGGGAATATTTGGCCGAGCACGGTTTCATATAGAACAGGTACACAAGAGATAGAGGATCGCATCAGCACATTTATGGATAAGGAGGATGGAACGATGGAGGAACAGTTTTCATTTCATTCGATTGAAGAAGCGCTGGATGACCTGAAGCAAGGGAAAGTCATCATCGTCGTTGATGACGAAGACCGTGAGAATGAAGGGGATTTCATCGCATTAGCGGAAATGGCAACGCCGGAGGTCATCAATTTTATGATCAAAGAGGGCCGCGGGCTCGTCTGCTTGCCAATGACCCAAAAGAGAGCGGAGGAGCTGGATCTGAAGCCGATGGTCGCCCAGAACACGGATTACCACGGCACTGCGTTCACCGTGTCGATCGATCACAAGGATACGACGACGGGCATTTCCGCGTATGAACGCTCGCTCACCGTTCGGGGCATTATGGATCCGGCAGCGACCGCAGCGGATTTCCGGCGGCCGGGCCACATGTTCCCGCTCATCGCCAAGGATGGCGGCGTTCTGCGCCGGGCTGGACATACTGAGGCGGCCATCGATCTGGCACGGATGTGCGGCTCATATCCAGCCGGCGTCATCTGTGAGGTGATCAAAGAAGACGGAACGATGGCCCGATTGACTGATCTGGTGGATATTGCGGAGAAGCATCAGCTCAAGCTGATCAGCATCAAGGATCTAATTCATTACCGCAACGCCAAGGAGCAGCTTGTTCATCGCGAAGTGGCCGTGCGCATGCCGACAGACTTCGGGGTGTTCCAGGCGGTAGCCTACACCAACGATGTGGACAACAAGGAGCATGTGGCCCTCGTCAAGGGAGAAATTGACGGTGAGCAGCCGGTCCTTGTGCGCGTTCACTCCGAGTGCCTGACCGGCGATGTGTTCCACTCGCATCGCTGCGACTGCGGACCGCAGTTTGAGGCTGCGCTTCGCCAGATTCATGAGGCGGGCAGCGGAGTGCTCCTGTACATGCGTCAGGAAGGCCGCGGCATCGGACTGATCAACAAGCTGAAGGCTTATAAACTCCAGGAAGAAGGGCTGGACACGGTGGATGCCAATCTGAAGCTTGGATTTCCAGCCGACCTGCGCGACTACGGAATCGGGGCCCAAATTCTGAAGGATCTGGGTGTCCGCAAAATCCGTCTGCTCACCAACAACCCTCGCAAAATCAAGGGACTGGAGGGTTACGGGCTGGAAGTGGTCGAGCGGGTGCCGATTCAAATGCCGGAAAATGAAGACAACACCGCATATCTTCACACCAAGCAGGCCAAGCTCGGACACATGCTGGAGTTTGATGACATCGAGCAAAACGAAAGCAGCAAAATATAAATCCTAAATTCTAATTCGAAAGGTTGATGACAAACATGGCACATTATTTTGAAGGTAATCTGGTTTCCGAAGGACTTCGGTACGGGATCGTCGTGGGACGTTTTAACGAGTTTATTACAAGCAAGCTGCTGGGCGGGGCACTTGACGCGCTGAAGCGGCATGGGGTGAAGGACGACGAGGTGGATGTGGCCTGGGTACCGGGCGCTTTCGAAATCCCCCTCATCGCCCAGAAAATGGCGGAAAGCGGCAAGTACGATGCGATTATTACGCTCGGGACCGTGATTCGCGGCTCAACGACCCATTATGATTATGTGTGCAACGAGGTGGCCAAAGGGGTGTCCGCCATTAACCTGAAGACCGGCGTGCCCACGATTTTTGGCGTCGTCACAACCGAGAACATCGAGCAAGCGGTCGAGCGTGCAGGAACGAAGGCGGGCAACAAGGGCTGGGATTCCGCGATGGCGGCCATTGAAATGGCAAACTTGACGAAACAGCTAAAATAGTGCTTATTTAATGTAGTGTTCTTTTTTAAGGACACTGCATTTTATTTTTGGCGGGAGGATTCACCGTGACCGTATTGTACAAGCTGGAGACGTTTGAAGGTCCGCTTGATCTGCTTCTGCATCTCATTGATAAAGCGGAAATTGACATCCAGGATATTCCCGTCAGCGAGATTACCGATCAGTACATGGCCTATTTGCAGAGCATGCAGGAGCTGGAGCTGGAGATTACCAGCGAGTTTCTCGTGATGGCGGCAACGCTGCTGTCCATCAAAAGCAAGCTGCTGTTGCCAAAGCCCCCGGTTATTGAAATGGACGAGTTCGATTATTATGAAGATGATGATATTGACCCAAGAGCCGAGCTCATTCAGAAGCTGATAGAATATCGAAAATATAAAGGCATCGCTCGCCACCTCCATGAACGGGAATGGGAGCGCAGCCAGATATATTCCAAGGAAGCCGAAGATTTAACGCCTTATATGCCTGTGACGCCGGAAAACCCGGTTGAAGGATTACATATTTCCGATTTGATTGCCGCCTTTCAGCGTGCCCTTAGCAAAGCGGTGAAACGGACGTCTTACGCCCGCATTGAACGGGATGAAATCTCGGTCAAGGACCGAATTCGCCAAGTGGTGGACACGCTGCAGAATGTTGGACGCGGAGGGCGTGTGCTGTTCTCGAAGCTGCTGCATGAGGAGATGGAGCGGCATGAAATTGTGGTGACATTCCTGGCCATTCTGGAACTGATGAAGATGAAGCAGATCTGGTGTTATCAGGAATCCTTATTCGGAGATATCGTTATGGAGTGGAGAGGGGAAGAAAGACTTGATGGAATATCCGATGCTGAAATCGATTATTGAGGGACTGCTGTTTCTTTCAGGAGAAGAGGGGCTGTCGGTGAAGCAGCTCTCCGAAATTACGGAGCAGAAGGCGGAGCTGATCACGTCCGCACTGGAGGAGATGAAGGAGGACTGTGAGCGTCAGCATCGCGGGATCCAGATCGTTCAGATTGCCGGAAACTACAAGCTGGCTACGCTGCCTGAGCATGCGCCGTATTTTGAACGGCTGGCCTATTCACCATCCCGGTCTGCGCTGTCCCAGGCGGCGCTGGAGACGCTGTCAATCGTTGCTTACCGGCAGCCGATAACCCGGGTGGAGATCGAGGAGATTCGCGGCGTAAAGTCCGAGCGGGCGATTCACACCCTGGTGAACAAAGGCTTGATCGAGGAGGTCGGCAGAGCCGAAGCGATCGGCCGCCCGATTCTGTACGGGACGACCAAGGCGTTTTTGGATTATTTTGGCTTGGCCAGCATCAAGGACTTGCCGGAGCCTTCCCAGTTTGAGGATACGGATCAGCTGGAGGAGGAAACGCAGCTGCTGTTCGACAAGCTGGACGGTCGGCAGCTTACGATTGATGATGTTGATTGAGATGGCCTGTTTGAGTTTACGTCATCGCTATATAAAACACGGTGCGCCAGACAAGCGGGGTTATCCCGCTGGATCAGGCGTACCGTGTTTTTTAGTATCCGCATCTTTTTACGATCGAATTGCCATACTAAGCCAACGGGTATATTCATTGTCTGGAGGTAACGTGTGTGAGCATCTGGGTCTTACTGGCGATCGGGCTGGTCTTGTTGTTCGTCATCCTGCTGCTGATCGTGCTGAGCTCGATGATTACGATGAGCTTCGGCATACGTCTTAGCACCAAAGAATGCAAAGTAAACATACGCATCACCATGTTGTTTGGGCTGCTGCGCCGGGAATACGACATTCCGGTTAAGGTGGCGAACGGGGCGGTTGAACTGGAGATCAAGGAAGTGCCGGACAAGGAGGAGCAGGAGGAGGACGGGGACGAACCGGCCAAATCGATTCCGATGTCCTTCCCCTTGCGAGGCTTGAACGGCGGCCTTACCAAATCGCCGAGCTTCAAGCGATGGATGAAACGAACCTTGACCCGGATACGCCTGAAGGAACTCAAGTGGACGACCAGGGTAGCGCTGGACAACGCGGCCGAAACCGCGGTTGCCACCGGACTGATGTGGAGCATCAAGCATACGCTGCTTGGATGGGTATCGTACAAGCTGAAGATGGAGCAAATTCCGCAGCTTGACATATCGCCCATATTTAACGGACCGCCGCAAATTTCCACCGAAATGCGCTGCATAGCGGAAATCTCCTGCGGTAAAGCTATGTATGCTGGACTGGTACTTATGGTTCGCGTGTTAAAGATGAAAGGAGGAATTAAATCATGGCAGAACACCCAATTCAAGGCTTGATGCAAACCGCGATGGAGAACATCAAGGGCATGGTGGACGTCAATACGATTGTCGGTGACCCTGTAAACACACCTGACGGCAGCGTCATTTTGCCTATAAGCAAGGTGGCCTTTGGTTTTGCGGCCGGGGGCAGTGATTACAACGTCGAGGCAGGCGGGGATCACCGGTCTTCCGCTGATCATTCGTCCATGGATCACAACGGACTTCCGTTCGGCGGCGGCAGTGGCGGCGGGGTGACCATCAGTCCCATTGCTTTTCTCGTCGTCGGAAAGGATGGCGTTCATATCGTGCCGCTGGACAACCAGACGCATCTGTTCGAACGCATTATCGATGCGACTCCGTACCTGCTGGAGCAGGTTCAGTCCATGTTCCAAAGCGGGGGCGGTTCCTCATCCGCTTCGGCTTCCTCGTCTTCAAGCGAGCCAACGTATTCTTAAACGTCCAGCTGCTTGCTAACGGAACATTGATGTAACGTCCATGCTTCAAACATAAAATGACGGTGCAGGCGTCTGCCTGACCCGTCATTTTATGTTTCTGGACCACATTATCTTGAATATGGACATACCTCATTAGACAAGTACATATACTTGTACAAGATTTCCGAACACCGGAGGATTATAAAAATGAACATGTTCAATCGGACTGCCTGCAGATCGCTGCTTGCGATCATGATGACCGTCGTATGCTTCGCTTATACCGCTCTTCCGGCCTATGCGCATCACGAGAATGGGCCGCCCAATCATGCTCAGGCTGCTGCACTCATTGACGTCACGTCAGGCCGGCTGCTGTACAGTAAAAACGGGGATGACCGCCTGCGAATTGCCAGCCTTACTAAAATTATGACCGCGATTGTGGCGATTGAGCAAGGGAAGCTGAGCGACAGGGTTACCGTATCCAAAAATGCGTTTGCCAAGGAAGGCTCATCGCTGTTCCTCAAGCTGGGGGAGGAGATGACGCTGGAGAACCTGCTGTACGGCTTGATGCTTCGTTCGGGCAATGACGCTGCCACCGCCATCGCCGAGCATGTCGGCGGAACAGAGGAAGGGTTCGTGCTGCTCATGAACGAGAAGGCGGCCGAGCTCGGACTTTCCAACACCCACTTCATGAACCCTCATGGCCTGGATCATGATGAGCATTACTCATCAGCCAATGATCTCGCGATGCTGACCGCCTATGCCCTCCAAAACCCGATATTTAGCGAGATTGTGAAAACTCCGACCAAGCGAGCGCCGAATCCGAATGCTTCATGGGACTACAAGTGGGACAACAAAAACAAGATGCTTCGGTTCTACGAAGGGGCTGACGGCGTAAAGACCGGATATACGAAAAAAGCGTTCCGCTGTCTTGTCAGCTCTGCAACCCGGGGCGGGCAGCAGATCGCCGCAGTCACTTTGAACGACGGCAACGACTGGAACGACCATGCAACCATGCTGGACTATGGCTTCGAGCATTTCCCGCTGAAGCAAATTACGGTCAAGGGCCAGAAGATTCAAGGCCAGAGTCTCGTAAGCGGCCGTGATTTCATCTACCCGTTCGCTCATGGTGAAGAGGAGAAGCTGGTGAAGAAGCTGGTGCTCCGCAAGCCTGGCAATCCGGATCTTTCGTTCGGCATGCGCGGTTATATCGAGCTGTTGCTCGAGGGTCAGAAGATTGGGCAGGTTCCCGTTTATGCTGAAGGCAGCCCAATTCCCGATATTCCACAGCAGAAGTTAAGACAGCGCACAGCGTCCGCCTCGGCTCCATATGGCGCACTCAGCCTGTGGGAATCGGCCCGTGAAGTGCTGAAATCGCTGTTTGGCGGGGAGCGGAACTGATTTCTTCAGCAAGCACAACGCCGCATCGTTACGAGGGAGGAGCATAGTTCTATGATCAATTGGATATGGATGGGGATGCTTGTCATTGGCTTTGTCTTCGCCGCCGTGAACGGGAATATCGACAGCGTAACCAAGGCGGCCTTCGATGGCGCTCAGACCGGTGTGACCGTCTCCTTCGGCCTGATCAGCATCCTGGTGTTCTGGCTCGGGATGATGCGTCTGACGGAGGAAGCAGGCCTGCTGAAGAAGGTGGCGAAGCTGCTTAGTCCTGTCGTGCGATTCCTGTTTCCAGATGTGCCGAAGGACCATCCGGCGATGGGGTATATCTTGTCTAACATGAGCGCGAATTTGTTCGGGCTTGGCAATGCCGCAACGCCGATGGGGATCAAGGCGATGCAGGAGCTGCAGAAGCTGAATCCCGACAAGGAAACGGCGACGCCGGCGATGTGCACGCTGCTTGCGCTGAATACGGCCAGCATTACGTTGATTCCAACGACGCTGATTGCGATCCGGCTCAATTATGATTCTGCCAACCCGTCCGAAATCGTAGGCACGACACTTCTGGCCACGGCGATTGCTACCGCAGCTGCCATTGCTGCGGACCGCTGGTACCGGTTCAGGACGTTTGACAAGGCGAAGCCGCCAGGGGCTGGGGCCGGTCTGAGTACGGATGCGAAAGGGTGATGAACATTGCTGTCATGGTTAAACGTAATTTCGGCCTGGTCGATTCCGATCATCATAGCATTCATCCCTCTGTATGCTGCCACGCGCAAGGTACCGGTCTACGAATCCTTCGTTGATGGGGCGAAGGACGGATTCTCCACGGCGATTCAGATCATCCCCCATCTCGTTGGCATGATGGTAGCGATCAGCGTATTCCGCGCTTCCGGAGCACTGGAATTTCTTGTGGGCTGGACAGGCCCGTTTCTGCAGTCGCTTGGGGTGCCGAGCGAGGTGCTGCCGCTCGGCTTGCTCCGCCCGTTGACCGGGACGGGGTCGCTGGCCTACACCACCGAGCTGATTCGCGCCTATGGCCCGGACTCCTTGATTGGTCGCATCGCCTCCACGATCCAGGGAAGCACCGACACGACGCTGTATGTGCTGACGGTCTATTTTGGCGCAGTAGGCATCCGCAACGGCAGATATGCGCTCAAGGTCGGTCTTTTCTCGGATATCGTCGGGTTTATTGCCGCTATTGCCGTATGTTTAATCGTGTTTGGCTAATAAAATCGATGCAGGAGTACATTCGCCCATACTTGCAATCCATCGCTGTCATATACTGCTTTCAAGCCCGAGCTGAAGGAGTGATGGCATGGAATTCGAAGGATTCATCATTCATCATACCGTCTGCGGGAAAGACGATGGAAGCTGGGATTTCCTGATTCGCGCTGACGGTACGGTGACGCCGAGCCCCGCACCTAGCCGTGCGGGGTATATTTGCATTGCGCTCGAAGGGGATTTTGACCGCGACTACAACCTGATGACAAGCGCCCAGAAAGAGCAGCTGTTCACCGCCAGCAAAATCATTATGGAGCTTTCCCGGCTCTACCAAATGTCTCCGCTATACCTGATTCCCCACTCCAGCTCCTGCCCGGGAGCGCAATTTCCGTGGAACTCGCTTGTGATTTATCCCGCCGATGGTTATCATTAGGGATGAGGTGACCTAAAAGACATGGAGAGATTACAGAAAATTATGGCCCAGGCCGGAGTAGCTTCCCGCCGCAAGTGCGAGGAACTGATTCTTGAAGGCAAGGTGCAGGTGAATGGTGAGACCGTAACCGAGCTGGGCACGAAGGCCGATCCCGAACAGGATATCATAACGGTTTCCGGGAAACCGATCAAAAACGAGAAGAAAGTATATTTGATGCTGAATAAGCCGAAGGGTGTCATTACGAGCTCCTCCGATCCGGAGGGACGCAGAATCGTATCCGATTTCCTGAAAGGGGTCAATGAACGGGTATACCCGATCGGACGGCTTGATTATGATACCGAAGGATTGCTGCTCTTGACCAACGACGGCGAGTTCGCCAATATGCTGAGCCACCCGAAATATCACGTGCCCAAAACCTACTTGGCAACCGTGAAGGGGGTGCCTCACGGCACGGACCTGGACAGGCTCCGTCAAGGGATCATGCTCGAGGACGGGATGACAGCGCCGGCTGAGGTGGAATACAAGGATGTCGATCCGGACAACAAATTCGCCGTCATCACGATCACGATACATGAAGGGCGCAACCGTCAGGTGCGGCGCATGTTTGACGCGATATCCCATCCGGTGACCCGGCTCAAGCGGATTGCCTACGGTGATTTGCTGCTGCAAAACTTGAAGCGCGGCGTGTACCGTCATCTGACGCCGGATGAGATCAACCATCTGAAGCAGATGGCCAAAGCGGCCAAACCGATGGCGAATCCCAAGGCGAAGAGGCAAAAACCCGACACATAATATTCAAAATGGCGAGCGGCGCTTGTGACATTTTTCGTTATAATGTTCATAGGATGTTCACAACCCGCTCAGGGTCCATATGATGAAAGTCATGGAAAGGGAGCTATCGCACAATGGGAAAGTCTAAAAAAAGCGTACAAGTAGTCATTCTGCTGGCGATTGTTCTGATCGGAATATACGCTGTAGCCACCGTGGTGTTCGGTTCCGACGGCGTGCCCAAGGAAGGGGAACGCGCCCCGGATTTTCAGCTCCTGGGCATGGACGGCGAAGTACATACCATGAGCCAGTACGATGGCAAGGCCAGAGTGATCAATTTCTGGGGCACATACTGTCCACCGTGTGTCCGGGAAATGCCTGCCCTTCAGGCACAGTGGGAGAAGTGGAGAAGCCAGGGGGTGGAAATCATCGGCATTAACGTTGGCGAGAACAACATGACAGTCGAAAATTTTGTAGCCAAAACCGGTGTCGAGTTCCCGATACTAAGGGACCCGAAACGGGAAGCGGTGAAGACGTTCGGGGTTGGCCCCATGCCGACAACCTTCTTCGTGACGGCTTCCGGAAAAATCAACCATATCCGGATTGGCGAGCTTGATTTGAGCACCCTTGACAAACAAATCGAACAGTTGGTGAACGCAAAATGAGTCAAGGTCCTAAATCACAATCTTTGATCCAGAATACGAAATGCGAGTGCGGCCATCAGAATCCGGTGGGTACGGTGCTGTGCGAAGCATGCGGCAAACCGTTGACGGAGGAAGCGGAGGCACAGCCTATTCTGGAGATGCGGTATGACGGGGTTGCGCGCAGGTCGCAGAAGGCCAATCCCGGTCTGATTGACCGGGTATGGAACTTCTTCTCCTCTGTCAAAGTGGCGATCTACCTGATCCTGATTACATTGATCGGATCGTCGCTGGGCACTATTTTTCCGCAGGAGAGCACCTTCCTGAATATCGACGGGTCGGTTTATTACAAGCAAGAGTACGGAACGATAGGGCATATCTATTACTTGCTCGGATTGTCGAATACATATACGTCCTGGTGGTTTGTCCTGCTGCTGATTATGATCGGCGCATCGCTGGTCATTTGCAGTCTGGACCGGGTCCTTCCGCTATACAAGGCGCTAAGCCGCCAGCGGATTCCGAAGCACATGTCGTTTTTGACGCGGCAGAAGGTCGTGTATCAAGGCGCTGTTGAGGAAGATGGAGCTGCATGGGTCGAGCGTGTGAAGCCGGTCATCCGCAAGAAAGGATACCGTGTCCGTACAGATGGAGGCACTCTCCTGGCCGAGAAACAGCGTTTCAGCCGGTGGGGGCCTTATATTTTGCACATTGGGCTTATCGTATTTCTGCTGGCGGTACTGGCTCGGAATTTACCCGGCCTGCATATGGACGAGCATATGGCTTTCCCGGAAGGGGAGCCGGTGCATATCAAGAATACGAGCTATTATTTGATGAATGACGGATTCGAAGTTGAATTCTACACGGAGGATGATTTGCCGAATGAATTCAAGGGACGGGGAAAGGTGCTGCCCAAAAGGTTTGAAACGCAGGCCATACTGTACCGATGCGATGCTAATTGCGACAACCCGGCTGCAGAGCCGGAGCTGGTGGAGGTAACCCGTCACAACATCGAAGTAAATAAGCCTTTGAATTATGAAGGGCTGAAAGCGTATCAATTCGATTATGACCTGACGCCGATCCTGCGTTCAGTTTCACCGGTGCTCATAAACCGTAAGACCGGCGAGGAATACGGCAAGATCGAATTGTCGATCGGTGATCCTGTCAAGGAATATGAGGCAGGGGAGTACCGCCTGACACTGAGAGAGTATTATCAGGATTTCGGCCTTGGCGATAACGGAGAGCCTGTCAATCTGTCTTCACGTCCGAATGCGCCGGCCTATCTGTTCCAGATCGAAGGTCCTGATCTGCCGGGCGAGGGCATCCGATATTTCTACTTCCCGAAGCAGGTGGACAAGGAGCGCTTCCAGCAGGACGCCATTAACGCCCAGCTGGCCGGCGGCGAAGTTCTGTTCGACCTGGATGTGCAAGGCATGGAGGATGTGGATTTTGCCGCATCAACAACTTATTTGAACATACGCGTGGACAAAGCGATGCCGTTCATATGGGTTGGAGCTTTCATCGGCATGGTGGGCCTTGTCATGGGCTTTTACTTCCACCACCGCCGAATCTGGCTGCGGATTGATGAGGGTACTCTGACGCTCGGAGCGCATACGAACAAGAACTGGTTCGGACTGCGACGCGAGGTATCGGCCATTCTGAAGCAGATGGGGATCGATGTCGATGAAAAGTCACTGGATAATAACAGGGGGAGTCAATCATGACGCTAGTTGAAATCAGCAGCGACGCGTTTATAGCGGCCTTTTTTCTATACTGTGCTTCGTTTTTCATGTACACCATCGCTGTGATGGGACGCAGATTCCGCAAGCGGGATCCGGAGGCGCATTTGGCGAAATGGGGCAAAATCGCGTTTATAACAGGCGTTCTCGGCCTGGTCGGTCATCTGATCTATTTCTTTACCCGCTGGGCCGGCGCTGGGCATGTTCCGGTCAGCAATATGTATGAGTTTATGTCGTTTATGGCGCTGGCCATCATGATCGCTTTTCTTATTCTGTATTTCATTTACAAAAAATCGCTGCTCGGCTTGTTCGCGCTGCCGCTGACGATTCTGATCATGGCCTATGCGGCGGTGTTTCCACAGGAAGTGCAGCCGCTCATTCCATCGCTGCAGTCCTATTGGCTCGGCATTCATGTCACGCTGGCTGCGCTTGGCGACGCATTCTTTGCCGTCGGTTTTATCGCTGGTCTGATGCACCTGCTCAGAACGGTGGATTTCAGCCAGAGCGGCAAAAGCTCCCGCAGGGAGCAGCGGTGGCTGGAGCTATGCATGTTCCTGATCGTTGTGCTGATCGGCTTTATCGTATCGGTATACAGCTTCCGCGCTGGTGGCTACGAAGCCGTCTTCAACCAGCCGCAAGTTGACCCGGAGACAGAAACAAGTACAATAGTAAGAGTGGAATACAGCATGCCGCCACTTGTGGCGCCTTACAACAGCGAAACCGAGAGCATGACGTCTTTCCTCGGCATGAAATCGCCGCTGTTTGAAGCTCCGTCCTGGATGGAGGGTGTCAACGCGGGCCGGAAGTTCAATACGGTGCTGTGGTCCGTGCTGAGCGGTGCCATTTTGTATGGCCTGTTCCGTCTTATTTTGCGCAAACCGATCGCCTTGTTTATTCAACCTGCTTTGAAGCGGCTCAATCCCGATGATCTCGATGAGATCAGTTACCGGGCGATTGCCATCGGCTTCCCGGTATTTACACTTGGCGGGTTGATCTTTGCGATGATATGGGCTGAAATTGCCTGGGGCCGATTCTGGGGCTGGGACCCGAAAGAGGTATGGGCGCTTATTACCTGGCTGTTCTACAGTGTTTACCTGCATTTCCGGCTGTCGCGCGGCTGGCAGGGGAAGTATTCCTCGTGGCTGTCCGTCATCGGATTTATCGTTGTCATGTTCACGCTCGTTGGGGTGAACTTGATTATTGCAGGCTTGCATTCGTACGCAGGTACGGATTAAGCTGAAACATCAATAACCGAATAGCATTGAAAGGCAAATCAGAAGGGCCCTCATACAGGTGTGGAGGGCCGCTTCTGATTTTCCCTATCCTATATGAAGGAGTTGTCGCGGATGTCAGAGCATGAAAGCCGGATTCTGGTCGTGGATGATGAGGAGCGGATTCGCCGGTTGCTGAAGATGTATCTAGAGAAGGAAGGATATGAAATCGAAGAGGCGGAGGATGGTGAAACCGCTCTGCGCAAGGCGACGTCCGAAGATTACGGACTGGTCATTCTCGATGTCATGCTTCCCGGCATAGACGGCGTGGAGGTATGCTCCCGTTTGCGCCAGGTCAAGTCTACGCCGATTCTGATGCTTACGGCAAAAGGAGAAGAAATCAATCGCGTTCAGGGGTTTGAGGTCGGTGCAGATGATTATGTTGTCAAGCCGTTCAGCCCGCGCGAGGTGATCTACCGGGTGAAGGCAATTCTGCGCCGTTCGTCGGCGACGGCCTATCTGACAAAGGAAACGGCACCGAGCAACAGCATTGTGTTTCCGCATCTGGTCATTGAGCATGATGCGCATCGCGTCACGGCAGGCGGGCATGAAATCAGCCTGACCCCGAAGGAATATGAGCTGCTGCATTATCTGGCTTCTTCGCCGGACAAAGTGTTTTCCCGTGAAGAGCTGCTGAAGGACGTCTGGAATTATGAGTTTTTCGGCGATTTAAGAACGGTGGATACCCATGTGAAGCGGCTGCGTGAGAAGCTGAATAAAGTGTCCACAGAGGCGGCCGCGATGATTACCACTGTGTGGGGCGTCGGCTACAAGCTGGAGGTTCCGAAGTAACGTGGGCTTCCTGAGATCGCTTGTCGGCAAGCTGTGGCTTACGATTACCTGTCTGGTCGCCTGCGTGCTGCTGACGCTTGGCGTATTCCTGCTGCCGTATATTGACACGATGTTCACCAATTCAATGGCAATCAAGCGGCTGTTTACGTACGTATCCATTATCGGTTTTTCGATGACGACCTTTTTCGGACTGTTTCTGCTGACCAAAATTACGCAGCCGATGCAGAAGCTGATCGAAGCGGCAAACGAAATTCGCAGAGGGAACTATGGCACGCGACTCAATCTGGTGACCAGTGACGAGATCGGCGAACTGGCCAATACGTTTAACCATATGGCCGCGGAGCTGGAGACGAACATTCGCAACCTGAATCATGAGAAGGAGCATCTAGCCAGCGTGCTGCGCAGCATGAGCGATGCGGTCATTACCTTTGACAATCATGGGCAGGTCGTGCTGGCGAACCCGCAGGGGCAAGAAATCATGAAGGCATGGCAAGGCCTGGAATGGGATGAGGAGCTGCAGGGAGGCGGCTGGGCTGCCGATGTGCTGCCCAAGCCGCTTACCGAGCTGTATTATAGCACCGTAAGGGATGGCGAGGATAAAAGCGCGGACATTCATGTCAAGCACGGCATTTGGTCTGCGCATATGGCGCCGCTCTATTCAGAGGATGTCATTCGCGGGGCGGTCGTTGTCCTCCGCAATATTACCGAGCAGGTGAAGCTGGAGAAGATGCGGACCGATTTCATCGCGAATGTGTCCCATGAAATCCGCACGCCGCTGTCGATGATGCAGGGCTACAGCGAGGCACTTCTGGATGGGATGGCCGCCTCGCCTGAGGAGAGCCGGGAGTTGATTCAGGTCATTCATGAAGAGTCGCTGCGGATGGGACGACTGGTGAAGGATCTTCTCGATTTGACCCGCATGGAGGCTGGTCACGCGGAACTGATGCTAAGAGAGGTCGATGCCGGTGAGCTGTGCGAGAGAGTCTACCGGAAATTCGCGGTCAGGGCCAAAGAGCGCGGCATTGAGCTTCACCTGAACAAGCTGCATGACCATCTGATGCTGGAGTCAGCGGATGAAGACAGGCTGGAGCAGGTGCTGACCAATTTGCTCGACAATGCGTTTCGTCATACGCCGACTGGCAAAGAGGTTGCCATTAACGTCAACCGAGTGTCAGTGCAAGCGGAGGAATGGCTCGAAATGGTCATCTCCGATCAAGGGGTAGGCATCCCTTCAGAGGACCTTCCGTTTGTGTTTGACCGCTTCTACAAAGCCGACAAGGCCCGTGTCCGCGGAGAATCTGTCGGAACAGGGATCGGGCTGGCGATCGTTCAGAACATCGTCACGGCGCATAAAGGGAATATTCACGTCGATAGCGAGGTAGGGAAGGGCACTTCCTTTACAATCACGATTCCGGCAAAAGCGCCAAAATGATAGATGATATGCTCTAGAATGGCAAAAAACACGCTCATCCCGAGCGTGTTTTTTGTTGAAGATTTGGAATTAATCTTGTTGTTCGTGAAACAGTTGGGGCTCTGTTAGCCAAGGACAATCTGCTGGGCAGTGTTCAGCTCGGACAGGCCGGCCAGCTTGATCAGCACGTCGCTAGGCACGTCCTTATCCACAGTCAGCAGCATAATCGCTTCACCGCCAACCACTTTACGGCCAACCTGCATCGAAGCGATGTTGACGCCGTTCTCGCCGAGCAGCGTACCGACACGGCCGATGATGCCCGGTTTGTCATTGTGGGAGATGAGGATCAGATGACCTTCGGGCGAGATATCGACCGGATATTGATTCAGTCTGACAATGCGCTCTCCGTAACCGAGCAGCAGCGTACCGGCAACGGTCTGCTCCGTGCCGTTCTGGGATTTCAAGCTGACGGTGACGAGGTTGGTGAAGTCTTTGGTTTTCGGCGTCTGGGAGACCACGACATGCAGATCGCGGCTCTTGGCCAGATGCATGGAGTTGACGATGTTCACTTCACTTCCGAGATGACGCTCCAGTACCCCCTTCACAATGTAGCGGGTAAGCGCCTGCGTATCCACCTCGGCAAGCTCACCGGCGTAGTCGACATGGATTTCTCTTACGGCATGGGCTGTAACCTGCGCTGCAACGCTGCCGAGCTTTTCGCCGAGGGAGAAGTATGGCTGCAGCTTGTTCATGACGCTTGCGGCCACGAGCGGGAAGTTTACCGCATTTTTGAACGGCTCGTTGCGCAAAATATGAAGCACTTGTTCGGACACGTCAATCGCAACATTCTCCTGCGCTTCAATCGTCGATGCACCCAGATGCGGGGTCACGATGATTTTCGGATGGCCGAGGAAAGGGTGATCCTGCTCCGGCGGCTCATGCTCGAAGACGTCGAAGGCGGCGCCGGCGACGATCCCTTCGTCAATGGCTTCCACGAGCGCTTTCTCATCAATGATGCCACCGCGAGCGCAGTTGACGATGCGCATGCCGCGCTTCATCACTTCAAATTGCGGTCTGGCGATCATGTGGCGGGTTTGAGGAGTAAGCGGCGTATGGACCGTAATGAAGTCCGCATGGCGGATAATATCATCCACGGAAGCCAGCTTTACGCCGAGCTTGTCAGCCCGCTCTTCGGTCAGGAACGGATCGAAGGCCAGGATGCTCATGCCAAATGCTTTTGCCCGCTTGGCAACTTCGCTGCCGATGCGTCCCATGCCCATCACGCCGAGCGTTTTGTTCCGCAGCTCGACGCCGACAAAGGTTTTGCGGTCCCAGGTGCCGCCGATCGTTTTGGCGTATGCCTGCGGAATATGACGGGCTAGCGCAATCATCATGGCGAACGTATGCTCAGCCGTTGTAATCGTGTTGCCGTCCGGCGCGTTGATCACGACGACGCCCCGCTGGGTGGCCGCCTCCAGATCAATGTTGTCAACGCCGACACCTGCACGGCCTACAACCTTCAGCCTTGCTCCTGCGCTCATAATGCGCTCGGTTACCCGGGTCTGGCTGCGAACGAGAAGCGCATCATATTCACCGATGATGGCAACAAGCTCGTCCTCTGTCAATCCTGTGTTCTTGTCTACCTGCACATCCGGTGCATCCATCAGCTGCTGAATGCCCAGATCACTGATCGGGTCGGATACCAATACTTTAAACATGGATAGTCAAGTCCTCCTTCTAATCCTTCGCATGATGATATATTTGAATAAGGAGCACGCATTGCTGCGTATTCCGTTATGCCAGAGGGATGCGCCTATATGTGTTGACGCGGTGGTGTGACAGAGAGTCCGACATGTAAAAAACTCCCGATCCGCATACTACTTCCGTAGTAAGGGACGAGAGTTATTCGTGGTGCCACCCTTATTCGCTGCCGATGATAAGGCAGCCTCAAGCGGTCTGATTGACCATGATTGGTAACGGAAATCATCCGATTTGCGCCTACTTACAAGTTCAGCGAAATAGCTCAGGAACGCTAAAGATTACCTTTCGCCACCGATTTCCACCAACCATCGGCTCTCTGAGGACGTTACAGCATCTTCTTTCCATCATCGGTTTCGTCGCGATTAATTTTTTCATAATGTATCATGGTCCTGACACTGTGTCAATAGGTCAAACCCAATCGGAAACGGGTTTATTTCAACGGATTAAGAAACTTGTCGCCTTGAATATCGTATAAATTATTTGCTATGATGCTTATGCCTACCTTGGACGCCACTCACTTGATATTTGACTGTCCCAATCGACCTCATGCAAGATGGATCCATAAAATCAAAGACGAAAGACAGGCTAATTATTCATGAAAAAATTCAAAATACGTGTCAAACGAATCGAAGCCCATCAGTTGAATGACCGCTTGCTGCTTATCAATCTGTACTTGACGCAGGCGATCACGCTGATTGTCGGAGGCATATGGATTCTGCTGCAGAACAGAAACCCGCTCGGACTGCTTGCATTTCCTGCAGATTTGAATTTTCTGTATTGGGGACTCGGACTGGCAGGCACGATGCTTGTGGCAGATTTCGTCCTGTCGCGAATTTTCTCCTCAGAGGATATGGATGACGGGGGCATCAATGAGATGCTGTTTCGCGCAAGGCCGGTGTGGCACATCTTTGTGATTGCCCTTGTCGTCTCGATATGCGAGGAACTGCTGTTTCGGGGGGCTATCCAGCATGCATTCGGCCCCTATTGGACGAGTATTTTGTTTGCACTCATTCACGTTCGATATTTAAGGCATTGGCTGCCGACGGGTTGGGTGTTTCTGAGCAGCTATGGACTTGGATATGTGTACATCCACACGGGAACGCTGTGGGCGCCGATCCTGTGCCATTTCCTGATCGACTTTATATCAGGGCTGCTGATTCGATTTCGGAGGAAAGAGGACCATGAAAGAGCTTAGCAGATTGGAAAGACATCGGAGCCGCAATAAGGGCCGGAACAAGAAAACATCAGACGCTTCGCCCCATGGGTTGTCAGCAAATCACGCACCAAATGCACAAGTTGCATATGATAAAGAAGAGGTTGCCGCATCATCCGAAGGGTCCACAGCGTCCGGCGGACTGAGCAGGCGCAGCCGCTATCGGGGAAATTCCTCGGAAGCTGTGCCGAAGTCTGCGTCAAGCAGAGCAGCTGTGGAAGGGGAGGCGCTTGATGAGCTGCCGATGCGAACGAGGACCTATTCCTCGTATCGTGTCCGAATGAGCAAATGGTTTGTGAACTCATTGATTATTTTATTTGTATTGTTGATGGCTGCGCTGGTATGGTGGGGAGTAAAAGGCGCGCCTCCTTTGAAGGAGCTGCTGTAGATGTGGGAGTGGATTGCAGGGTCAGCCGCGGCTGCAGCAGGGCTGCTTGGCTGGATGAGCAAGGAAGCTTACGGGTATCGGTTGCGAAGGGAAGAGGTATGTTCGCCCCGCATTCCGGATGCTTTTAACGGGTACAAGATTCTGTATATGACAGATATACATCGCAGACAGTTGTCCGAGCGCAAGCTGCGAGCTTGGCTTGAAGAGGCGGACTGCGTCTTTCTCGGGGGAGATATTACGGAACGGGGCGTGCCCTGGGAGCGGCTAAGAAGCAATATGCAGCTGCTGCGCAAGTATGCGCCGGTCTATGCAGTGCTCGGGAATCATGATCTGAAGGCCGGTAAAGAACAGGTGCGCCAAATCCTGCGCGAGACGGGTGTCGTTCTTCTGAGCGACAAAAGCGTGGAGCTTGTAAAAGGGGCGCATCGAATCGTGCTGAGCGGTATTCAGCAGCCAGCCTCAAAATACCATCCCTATACCCGGTATCGGGGACGCAACAGGGAGGGGCGATATCATATAGTCCTCGTTCATGATCCGAGATGGGTGAAGGACAGAACTGATTATCCATACGATCTCGTGTTGGCAGGCCATACGCATGGCGGCCAGATCGTGCTTCCGCTTGCAGGTGCGGTGAAGCTGGAGAAGTTCTATCAGAGCTACAAAGCCGGCTGGTATGACCTCCCCGGCAAGGAGGACGGGGCGACTGCCGGGCCGCCTTTCCTGATCAGCAAAGGGTTCGGTACATCGCATCTCCCGCTGCGTTTAGGCTGCCCCGCTGAGCTTCATCTCATAACGTTAAAGCAAAAGCCTTGATTTCTTTCACGCCGGATGGCGAGAAGAATCAAGGCTTTTTGTTGCTGGGAGCCGGCACGCTTGAAGCGAACATAAGATAAGCTCGAGGTGCGTTAGCCGATCGTTACCTGATAGTCAATTCAATGCTCTCGGGGTGAACGAAATGGTATCCTTGCTGCTCAAGCTCAGTCAGCAGACCGTCCAGCGCGTCTGCCGTCCAGGGCAGTTCATGCATCAAGATGTTGCTGCCCGGATGCAGCTGATCCAGCACATTTTGGATGATTGCCTCGGGCTTGTTTTTATACTTGCTTTCCCAATCGAGGGAGCCGTTCGACCAGGTCATGTAGAGCATGCCGTTCTCCTCGACAATCGCTTTGACCGCATCGCCGCCTGATCCGAAAGGCGGTCGGAAAAATTTCGGTTTTTCACCGATCGTCTCCTCGACGATGTTCTGAACATCGACAATTTGCTGTCTGACGACCTCCGGGCTCTCCTTCTTCAGATCGATGTGATCCCAGCTGTGGTTGCCGATGATCTGGCCCCGTTCGTGGATGAGCCGGAGCAGTTCAGGATTTGCTTTCACGCGGTATCCGTTCACGAAAAAGATCGCTTTCGCATCATGCTTGTCCAGAATGTCGATCATACGATGGATCAATGCTTCGTCCTTCGGGCCATCGTCAAACGTAAGCAGCACCGTGTTCGCAGGCACCGATTCCTCATTCGGGACGATCCGGTAGACGCTGTTCATGTGGTACTGCGGCTGAATGGATGCGATTTCAGAACCCGGCGGCGCGGGATCGGCAGGCTGCTGCTCAGCCTCCTGCATCTCGTTCGGCTCGCTTGGGTTTTGCATTTGCTCCTTGCTTGCTGCATCTTGGTTCACGTTCATGTTCAATTCTTTCTCCTTTTCCATCTGTCCAGGAGATGACTGCTCCTGCTGGGCTTCTGGCGATGGCGCCGGGGCGCTTCCCTTGCCGGAATCCGCTCCGCAGGCGGTAAGCAGTAGACAGGCTGCCAAGAGCAGCACGGATGATTTCATGCCCATGAATTACATCTCACTTTCCTGTTTTTATGTCGAATGAGTCCAAGCCTTCGCGTCAACACTAAATCCGAGTTTATCATACGAAGGAGGTATTATTGTGAAAACTTCGTCATTTCTATGGGGAGTTGCCGTGGGATGCGCTGTAAGCCGGACGATGTCCCGCCGAGGCATTTCCCTCACGTCAATGATGAAAAACATGAACTTGGGCAGCTTCGCCAGCACAGCAATGAACAAGGTTCAAGGAATGAACAACAGCTCAGCGAGCGGTAAAGCATCCGCAAGTTACGGCGGCTCCAGCAGCCGTCAAACATCTGCACAGCACTACAGTCCACAGGCATCAAGCCATTCGAAGGCGGCAGATCTGAGCCAGATCAAGGAATTCATCCGCAAAAACCCTGATGTGAAGCATGAGGTGGAGGAAATCCTGAAAGAAACAGGTACGGTTGTACCCGGTTTGTAACCGTTAAAACCCTCGTTTGAATCATTCCCGGGGGGATATCCTATCCCGGTGAATGATTCTTTTTTCTATTGCTACATATTTACGTGCATTTGTGGTTATTAAATGATAAAATCAATTATATAAAACCATTTTTATCACGTCATATTGCAGGGATCATATTTTGTTATAAACTTTTGTTTACGTAAGGAGGATCCTGTCATGAAAATAGAACGTTTGAGTCAAGATAAGATACGGATTTTCCTCACGTTTGACGATCTGAGTGAGAGAGGGATCCAGAAGGAAGAGATGTGGCAGGAGATACCGAAGGTATACGATCTGTTCACGGAGATGATGGATCAGGCGTACAGCGAGCTCGGATTTGATGCAACTGGACCGCTGGCCGTCGAGGTTTTTGCCCTGCCTGCTCAAGGTATGGTCGTTATTGTAACGAGAGGAAAGTACGATCATCATTTCGGTGGCTTGTCCGAAGATGAAATGCCTGATGAAATTTATGAAATGGAAGTCACGCTGGATCATAGCGATACGCTGGTTTACGTGTTCCAGGATTTCGAAGTGCTCATCGAAGCCGCTCATATGCTAAAAGATTTGGTGAATGGAGCAGGAAAGCTTTATCACCATATGGATAAATGGTTTTTATATCTGGAGCCGGAGGAGCTCGATAGCGACAAGCTGCCAGCAGCCGTTGCGGTGCTTGCCGAATTCGGTGAATCCTCTCCGATGACAGAAGCTGTTCTGGAAGAATACGGGAACAAGATCATGCCACAGCATGCAGTGGACACGATCTGCGCCTACTTTCAGCGTCAGAAATAACGATGTGGGCGTGCGTGCCGGAACACAGGCGCGCAATTAACGGAGGGGAAATACATTGCTGTTGTTCTCGATTATTGCGTCAGCCGTGGCGCCGGGACTTGCACTGCTCACGTATTTTTACCTAAAGGACAGGTATGATCAGGAGCCCTTGCACATGGTAATCAAGGTATTCCTGCTCGGGTTCTTGATCGTGCTTCCCGTCATGATTCTTCAACGGGGGATGATCCTGTGGCTGGGTGAAAATCCGATTGTCGAGTCATTGCTGGTGTCATCCGGCGTTGAGGAATTTTTGAAATGGTTTGTTCTGTATCATATTATGTTTAATCATATGGAATTTGATGAACCCTACGATGGCATCCTGTACGCAACGGCCATTTCACTGGGTTTTGCAACAGCCGAGAATCTGCTTTATGCCTGGTACAGCCAGGCTGCTTTCGGCCCGATGATGATCCGGGCTTTGCTGCCGGTATCCGGCCATGCCATGTTCGGCGTTATTATGGGCTATTACATGGGCAAGGCCAAGTTTATGAAAAGCAAACGCAGCCGGCGTTTTCTGGCATACTCCCTTTTACTTCCTTGGTTTTGGCATGGTCTGTATGACATCATCTTGAACACGATGACCCACAACTGGCTGTGGTTTATGGTTCCGCTGATGGTGCTGCTATGGTACGGAGGAATGGGGAAAATCTCGCGGGCGAACAATCGCTCTCCTTTCCGGTTCATTAATCGCGAAGAAGAGATTATAACACATAACAAATAAGGGCACACTTCATCTTGAAGCCTCTGACTGCAACGTCAGGGAGGTATCAGGAATGGAGGTGCCTTTTTTGCGCGTAAAAGTGAGAATCCATTGCAAGGATTGCGGAGAGCGTTTCATTCTGCGCGGCAGAATGGAGCGCGGTCGCATTGAAACCGGATTTAAGCAATGCTTGTGCAATAACCGCGACCACTTTGAAATTGAAGAAGAACATTAGCTGGGAAAAGATGAATAAAGCTTCTTTCTTCTAGTCACAATAACGTCAGTGAGTAGATGAAAGGAGACAACGCATTATGTACAAACGTTTAAGCGCTGTTCTGTTTCCAGTTGCCACTGTATTGTTGATCGGGGCGCTGGTGTGGGGCTATCAAGAGAATAAAGAGAAGAATGCTGTTCTAATCAATGCGGAAAACCAGTACCAACGCGCTTTTCATGATTTGTCATTCCATTTGGATAAGCTTCATGCTGAACTGGGCAACACGCTTGCCGTCAGCTCGAAGTCACAAGGAATGCACCGCAAAGGCTTGATGAATGTATGGCGTATTACAAGCGAAGCGCAGAACGAAATCAACCAGCTTCCGCTCACACTGCTGCCGTTCAACAAGACGGAGGAGTTTCTGTCGCGCATTTCCAATTTTGCATATAAAGCAGGGGTTCGTGATTTGACGAAGGAGCCTCTTAGCGAGAATGAACTCCAGACCCTCAAGACGCTGTATTACAATTCCGGAGAAATCACGAAGGATTTGCAGGAAGTGCAGGAGAGGGTAATCACGAGCCGTTTGCGCTGGATGGATGTTGAAACGGCGCTGGCTAACGGCAGCCCGGAGGACAACTCGATTATCGACGGATTCCAGACGGTGAACAAAAGGGTGGAAAGCTATCCAGAGCTGGACTGGGGGCCGTCGGTGAGCAGCATGTACAGCAGACGGTCTGTCAAAATGCTCTCGGGTTCTCCAATTACCGAAGAGGATGTCAGACGGAAAGCCCTGAAATTTACGGATGCGGGCGAGCAGGCTGACGTTCAGATTACGCTGAACGGCCAAGGCACAGATTGGCCTTCCTATACGGCGAGGGTGAATAGACCAAACGGTGCAATCAGCATGGACTTTACGCAAAAGGGCGGCCAGGTCATCTCCTATACGGATGAGAGAGAGGTCGGTCCTAAGCAGGTATCCGTTCAGCAGGCGATCGACAAAGCTCAGGAATTCCTGAGCCTAAAGGGGTACAGCGATATGACGGTCGTTGCCGCTGACCAATATGACAATCTGGCCAACTTCTCGTTTGTACATGAGAAAGATGGCGTATTGATCTATCCGGAAAAGGTGACCGTCCGCTCCGGGCTGGACAATGGCGAGGTGCTCGGTTTCCAGGCCAGCGATTACGTGTATGAATATCAGGAAGACCGTGAAATTCCGCAGCCCAAGCTGAGTCTCGCCGAAGCCGAGAAAACGCTGAATACCGAATTGAAGGTGCTGTATCACCGGAAGGCTCTGATCAAGAATGACAGCAATGAAGATGTATTGACGTATGAATTTGGCGGACGTATCAACGGGTCCCAGTATCGGATATACATTAACGCAGATACGGGACTTGAGGAGACCGTGGAAGTTGTTAAGGATGCTCAGGCCGGAGTAGAATAATTGCAATGGGATGAGCCCAGCATGGCGGATAAGGGAAAGAGCCTGTCCGCCATGCTTTTTTTGCGTTGTTAACGTGACCATAATTATAGCTTCGGAGTCACCGTCAGACGTCAATGTCCTAAAAAGGACTAGAAGACAAGATTTGGCATGATATAATGAAAACAAAGTCGATATGAGTAGGTGAAGCCGGTTTGTTTCCGAAAATCAATGATGTCCTTTACATTTCAATGGACACGGAAGATGAAAATGAAGCTAAAGCGATCTATAAATCCCGCATCGCGGACCTTGATGACAATGCCATGCTCATTGAAGTTCCCATTGCGGACGGAAGCGGGAGACTGAAGAAGCTGTATATCGGAGACGAGCTGTCCGCTTCCTTCACGACAGAGGGCGGCATGAAACATTACTTCAACTCGTATGTGCTCGGCTACCAGGAGGATGCTGTCCCGCTTGTGCGCATTCGCAAACCGGAGAAAGGTGACATTACAAGTGTCCAGCGACGCGGATATTTGAGGGTGACAGCCGAGCTAGAACTGTCGGTGACAACGAAGGGCAGCCCGCCGTTCCTGACCAAGACGGTTGACGTAGGAGGGGGCGGCGTATCCTTCCATCTGAATACCGATGTTGGACAGCGGATGGAGGAAGGCATGGTTGCTTCCTTCTGGATATTGATCCCGTACAAAAACGGCGCGCTCGAGCATGTGCCGTTCGAGGGGGAGGTCGTGCGCGTGCAGAAGCTGAGCAGCAGCCAAAGCGTGGCCATGGTCAAATTCGTTCAAATATTGGATGTGGAGCGGCAGAAACTCATTCGGTTCTGCTTCGAGCGCCAGTTTGATTTACGCAAGGTGTAAGCCCGAATATGGGAGATTTCGGCCTGAATCCTGAAAGAAAGTTGGCTGGTACAGGATGCCATGCATCAAATGATAAGAGCCAGGGCATACTAACCCCAAAATTTCGACGGGAAAGGAAGCCATGTGTTGATGCGGGACAAGCTGGAAACTACGCGAACGACGATGGATGACGAGAAGGATAATCGCCTGCTGGACAAGCCTGCATCCGAGCTGTTTGACCGCTTTGGCAGCGTGCTGCTTCGCATGCTCGTATGCTTGCTGGTCGTCCTGATCAGCTTGCAGCTGCTTTTGCATTACAAGCCTGCCAGGCCTTATGTGTCACCGGTCGATCAGTTGGAGGGCGTCCCTTTGGACGAACAAAATGTAAAGGATTGGATGATGGGAAACATTCCTTCTCTTTTGCATCACTCTAGCTAGTGTGGTATAATTTTGACGTCGCAGGCAGGGCGCCTGCTTTTTTTTGAGGCTTATGTTTGAGGAGGAATGCCCCGTTGGTTATGCAGGGGACAGGTTATCGGGACAAAATTAACATCGCCATCGATGGACCTGCAGGGGCGGGCAAAAGCACGGTTGCCCGTATGGTTGCGAGCAAGCTTCAGTACATTTATGTGGATACCGGAGCCATGTACCGGGCGTTAACCTGGTTTATGCTGAAAGAAGGAATTCCTTCGGAAAATTCGGAAAATGTGCTTCAAAAGGCACAAAACATGGTGATTGAATTAAAACCGCATGTAAATGGCCAGAAAGTTTTGCTGAATGGGGAAGACGTCACGCCGTATATTCGGTCAAGCCAGGTGAATAACGTGGTATCGAAGTATGCGCAGATTGAGGGCGTCCGCACCAAGCTTGTTCACCTGCAGAGGCAAATGGCACTGGAAAAAGGCGTGGTCATGGATGGCCGGGACATCGGAACGACGGTGCTGCCTGATGCCGAAGTTAAGATTTTCATGACAGCCAGTGTGAAGGAACGCGCGCTCCGCCGCTACAATGAATTAAGCCAGACGGAAGACATATCGCTGGAGCAGCTGGAACACGATATCGCCGAGCGGGATCGTCTGGACCAGCAGCGGGAAGTATCCCCGCTTCGACGTGCAGAGGATGCCATCTTCCTCGATACGACAAGCATGAGTATTGAAGAGGTTGTCGATGCGATTGTTTCTTACTGCGTAATTCATTGGGATGGGGAGAAATAGGACATGATTTATGTTTTTTGCAGAGCCGTAGTTCGCGGAGTATTTGCAATTCTGTACCGATTTGAGTCAGTGGGCGTACATAACATTCCTGCTGAGGGCGGCGTGCTGATCTGTGCCAATCACATCAGTGTAAGAGACCCGATCTCGGTTGGCATTCACGTCAAACGCCAGGTGAAATTCATGGCGAAGGCCGAGCTTTTCAAAATCCCGGTTTTCGGATGGCTGATCTCCCAGCTGGGTGCATTTCCGGTTAAGCGCGGCGGCGTCAGCAAAGACTCCATCAAGATGGCACTGACCATTCTGCGCCAAGGCGAGGTGATGGGGATCTTCCCTGAAGGCACGCGAAATTCGGATGCCGCAGCCAAACGCGGGGCAGCAAGCTTCGCGCTCCGAAGCGGTGCAACGGTCGTGCCGGCAGCGATTGTCGGGAATTACAAGCCGTTTCGCAAGATGAAGATCATCTACGGTGCGCCGGTGGATCTGTCCGCATTCGAAGGCGATAAGTCTCCGGAAGCGCTGGATGCCGCTACGAACCTGATCATGGAGAGAATTTATGAGATGCGGGAGAGCGGGAAGCCGACTGTGAATTGATTTTCCAAGGATGTGCATAAAAACGATGCGCGGATTGGAAAGATACTACAACGAATAATGTTTTGAACTTCGCGATATGCGGGTTTAAATAAATGGGGTTTGAATTGAGGAGGTTATTGACATGTCGGAAGAAACAAGAAATCAAGAAGCTGCTGAAGTGCAAAGCCAGGAGCAGCTCGACCAAATCGTATCCTTGAAAAAAGGGGACACCGTGAAGGGAACGATCGTTAAACTGGAGGATAACCAAGCTTATGTAAGCATTGGATATAAATATGACGGTGTAATTCCTGTTCGCGAGCTGTCTGCGGTTCAGCTTGACAACGCATCCGAAGCGGTGCAGGTTGGTCAAGAGGTGGAATGCAAAGTAGTCAGCATCAATGACGACAAGGAGAGCCTGGTGCTGTCCAAGCGTGCGGTTGATTCCGAGAACGCATGGGAAGATCTGGAGAAGCGTTTCGCAGATCAAGAAGTGTTCGAGGTTACCGTATCGGATGTTGTGAAGGGCGGCCTTGTGGCTAACGTCGGCGTTCGCGGCTTTATTCCGGCTTCGATGGTAGAGCGTCATTTTGTTGAGGATTTCAGCGATTACAAAGGTCGTACGCTTCGCGTGAAAATCAAGGAGCTTGACCGCGAAAACAACAAGCTGATTCTTTCCCAGAAAGATGTGCTTGAGGAAGAGTTCGAAGCGAACAAACAAAAGGTAATGTCTGAACTGCAAGACGGCCAAGTGCTGGATGGCACGGTGCAACGTCTGACCCAGTTTGGCGCTTTCGTTGATGTGGGCGGCGTGGATGGACTGGTGCATGTGTCCGAAATCGCTTGGAACCATGTTGAGAAGCCTTCCGATGTGCTGTCTGAAGGTGACAAGGTTACGGTGAAAGTGCTGAAGGTTGATCCTGAGAAGGGCAAAATCAGCCTGAGCATCAAAGCAGCTCAGCCGGGTCCTTGGGAAACTGCTGGTGAGCAATTCAACACAGGCGACGTGGTTACGGGTGTTGTGAAGCGTCTTGTAACCTTTGGTGCATTTGTTGAACTGGCGCCTGGAGTTGAAGGCTTGGTGCATATCTCTCAAATCTCTCACAAGCATATCGGAACTCCGCAAGAAGTTCTTAAAGAGGGGCAAGAGGTTCAAGTCAAAATTCTGGACATTAACACATCTGAACAACGCATCAGCCTGAGCATCAAAGAAACAGAGGAAGCTCCTGAGCCGGCTCCAAGAGCTGAAAAGCCTTCCAAAGGTCCAAAAATCGACCTGAAGGACAACCCGAACGTTTCCCTGAACAACCAAGGGATGAGCGTTACGCTTGGCGAACGCTTTGGCGACAAGCTGAGCAAACTGAAGTAAGTCGGGAAAAGTAATGCTCGGTCGCGAATGACCTTCCATATAAGCGGCGAACCCAGCTTTGGGTTCGCCCTTTATTTTTGTACGGGGAATGGTGTCTGTGGGATGCAGAGCGCTTCTTGCGAGCATAATAGATGAAAGGTTAGCCAATTGTAGCGTTTTTTGCTATGATGATAAGCGTAAGAATGGACAGGAGGAGTGAATATGGCAAGACCCGTAGTGGCTATCGTCGGACGACCGAATGTCGGGAAATCAACGATTTTCAACCGGCTTATTGGGGACAGACTGGCCATTGTTGAAGATAAACCGGGGGTTACCCGAGACCGGATTTACGGAACGGCGGAGTGGAACGGTCGTGCGTTCAGTGTCATTGATACCGGAGGTATCGAAATTGACGGGGATGACATGATATTGAAGTCGATTCGGATGCAGGCTGAGCTTGCGATCGAAGAGGCGGATGTGATCGTGTTTATATGCGATGCCAAAACTGGCGTCACCCAGTCGGATGAAGAAGTAGCCCATATTTTGTTCCGTTCGGGCAAACCCGTCATTTTGACGGTGAACAAGGTGGACAACCAGCGGAGAGCGGAGGACATTTACGAGTTTTACAGCCTCGGATTCGGCGACCCTGTCGGCATTTCCGGAAGCCACGGCACCGGGATCGGCGATCTGCTTGACGTTGTCGTGGAGAAGCTGCCGGTGCTGGAAGACGACGGCTATGACGAGGATGTGATCCGGGTTGCCTTGATCGGGCGTCCGAATGTCGGAAAGTCCTCGCTCGTGAACGCCATATTAGGCGAAGAGCGGGTCATCGTCAGCGACATTGCCGGCACGACTCGCGATGCGGTGGATACCCCGTTCGAGAAAGACGGGCAGCGGTATGTATTGATTGATACAGCCGGGATGCGCAAGCGGGGCAAAGTATACGAAACGACGGAGAAATACAGCGTTATGCGTGCCATGCGTGCCATTGAGCGGGCGGATGTTGTTCTGGTGCTGATCAACGGGGAAGAGGGCATCATCGAGCAGGACAAGCATATTGCGGGATATGCCTATGAGGCGGGTAAGGCTTCTCTATTCGTCGTGAACAAATGGGATGTTGTGGAGAAGGATGACAAAACGATGCAGACGTTTGAGAAGAAGATTCGCGATCACTTCTTGTTCATGACGTATGCTCCGGTTGTATTTTTGTCAGCCAAAACAAAGCAGCGTCTGCACAAGTTGTTACCTGTCGTCAAGCATGTGGCTGAGCAGCACTCGCTGCGTGTGCAGACACATCTGCTGAACGATGTCATTTCCGATGCGGTGGCCATCAACCCGCCTCCGACGGATAAAGGGCGCAGGCTGCGCATTAACTATGCGACACAAGTGGCGGTTAAGCCGCCGACGATGGTCGTGTTTGTCAACGATCCGGAACTGATGCACTTCTCATATGAGCGGTATCTTGAGAATAAAATCCGGGCCGCATTTGACTTTGAAGGTACGCCAATCCGCATATTTACGCGGAGAAAGTCTGATGAAAGTTAGGGGAGAGTAGCTTGTTTCTGGAGACGTTTGCGATCATCATTAGTTATTTGCTGGGCTCGGTGAGTTTCAGCGTATTGCTGGCGAAATTGCTCAAGGGCATCGATATTCGTCAGCATGGCAGCGGCAATGCCGGGGCGACCAACACATTGCGTGTTTTAGGCAAAGGCCCGGCTATTTTAGTGCTTGTCCTGGATGTTCTGAAAGGTGTTGCCGCCGTTTGGGTCGGCCGCTGGCTTGGGACGGAGCAGGAATGGCTGCCGGGGCTGTGCGGACTTGCTGCAATTATGGGCCATAACTGGCCGCTTTACTTCCGCTTTCGGGGAGGTAAAGGCATTGCTACCGCCATCGGCGTGCTAGCGTCACTCTGCTTTCTGCCTGCGCTGTATGCCGGGATCATTGCGATTCTATCCATCGTTTTCACGAAATACGTATCTCTCGGATCACTGATCTTTGTGGTTCTGACCCCGATTTTTCTTATGATCGGGGGTTATCCGTGGCCGATTTTCTGGACCAGCCTTTTGATTTGTATATTTGCGATCTGGCGCCATCGCACCAATATCAGCAAAATCATAAAAGGCAATGAGAACAAGCTGGGTTCAGGAGGCAAAGGAAAGGATAAAGGAGGGAAGCGCGTTGTCTGACAAAATTGCTGTGTTGGTGGCCGGCAGTTGGGGAACCGCTTTGGCAAGTGTTCTAGCCTCCAATCAGTTAGATGTGGCGCTATGGACAAGAACGGAAGAGCAGGCAAAGGAAATCAATGAGCGACATACGAATGAGCGATATTTGCCGGGGGTAGAGCTGTCGCCGCGCATCCGCGCAACCTCCGTCATGGAGGAAGCGGTCTCCGGCTCGTCGGCTGTCATTATTGTGGCTCCGTCTTCAGCGATGCGTGCGGTGAGCAAGCAGCTGAAGCGCTGCTGGAATGAGCGCATGCTGGTCGTGCATGCGACCAAGGGTTTCGAACTTGAATCGCTGAAGCGGATGTCCACGGTAATCTCCGAAGAGCTTGGCTGCGATGAAGGACGGGTTGTGGTGCTGTCTGGACCGAGCCATGCGGAAGAGGTCGTCCGAAGATGCCCGACAACCGTGGTCGTGGCTTCATCTGATGAGCAAGCAGCCGCGGCGGCCCAGGATCTGTTCATGAACGCCTATTTCCGTGTCTATACAAATCGGGATATGGTTGGCGTGGAGCTGGCCGGTGCGCTTAAAAACATCATTGCGCTTGGAGCAGGCATGTCTGACGGCCTTGGCTTTGGCGACAACGCGAAGGCGGCATTATTGACGCGCGGCCTGGCGGAAATCTCCCGCATCGGAATTGAGCTGGGGGCCAATCCGCTCACCTTTGCCGGACTTGCCGGCATCGGCGATCTCGTCGTGACGGCAACGAGTCAGCACAGCCGCAACTGGCGTGCCGGTTCGCTGCTGGGACAAGGGAAGAAGGTCGACGAAGTGCTGGAGTCGATGGGCATGGTTGTCGAAGGCATTCGCACAACGAAGGCGGCTTACGCCATCTCTGAAAAATATGGCGTGCAGATGCCGATTGCGGATCAGCTGTATCATGTGCTGTTCAAGGATCGCGCTCCCCGCAGCGCCGTCGAAGCGCTCATGGGGCGGGACCCGAAAACCGAAATGGAAATGATGCCGCTTCAGACCTGGAAGCAGTGGCATAACACCTAGCTTATTCACCTTTCTTGCGGCCCTCTCATATAGTAATGTGAGGAATTGCCGGAGGAGGGTGGATATGAACAAAAGCTTTCACAAGGAAGTTCTAAACGCCATTAACAAGAAAAGCGGAAAGAAAATCTCATCAGGCGCCGTGAACAAGCTGGCCAGCACGGTAAAACCGTCTACGCTGCAAAATGAAGCCCAGCTCCGAAAGTTGATCAAGCAGGTATCTGCGATGGCCAACATTCCTGTCAGTGAAGAGACAGTGAAGGAGATTGTGGCAGCTGTCAAGAAGAGCGGGATGAACCCGAACAACATGGAATCCTTGATGAAAATGATGCTGAATAAATAATGCCTGATTGCTGTTTGGTTTAGTGAAAAAGCCGTTGGTCCATCCTGGACAGCGGCTTTTGTATTTATAAGAAACAGGGGGCTTCGCCTCTTGCATGGCGGTGAATTTGTTCAAGGAATGTTAGACAAATCCGAAGGTGAGGCGGCAGGAGTTTCATGCTATAATAGGTTGAATCATTTTGAACAGAGATGGGAGAGTTTGTGACATGGATCCGATGCAAAAGATGTGGCTATCCCTTGTCGCTTTATTGATTATGGCTCTATCCGTTGTCGTGGTTACGCTTGCACGAACGAAAACCAAAGGCTTTATTCGGGGAATTCTGTCGGTTGCGGCGTTCATGATGATGATCATCGGCTTTATATTGGGACTTGCTTCTATCATTTAGACAGGATGGGTGATCATATCCTGCGATGAGGCTAGCTTCAAGCGGAAGAGGTGTAGCATGACAATAAACGATATTCAGCCAGAGCTGAGCGAGGCGCTGAGCATCGTTACCCGGCAGCTGAACCAAGCGGGTCCGAACTGGCTGCTCGGAGGCAGCTGTGGCCTGCTGCTGCAAGGCGTAACACTGGACAGACCGCCTCGGGATATGGATGTATATGCCGATGCAGAGGGGATTGGCAAGCTTCATGATGTGCTTAGTGACCATACGCTGGACAAGCCTGCCGTGGATGAAGAGGAGATGTACCTGTCGATACGGGGTCACTATGAGGTGAACGAGATTCCGCTTGAGCTGATCGGGGGCTTCAAGATCCGTGTGGGTGGCTCTGTCTATACGACCGAGATTGACAACCTTCTGTATCCGGCAGCTCCAGCAACGGTTATAAACGGGCACAGCGTCCATTTAATGCCGCTGGCGCATGAGCTTGTCTTTAACGTCCTTCGAGACAGGCCGGACCGGTATCTCGCGATATCGGAGTCAATCCGGCTTCAGCCGGAAGCCCATCGGGGCATCCTGGAACGGATGATGGGCAGCTATACATTTCATGCCGGGCACGTGGCCCTCATACGAGAGCTGACAAGTTAGGGGCGATAGCTTTGCGGGAGGAACGGCTGTTGAGGCAGCCGACTACATAGGATTTCCGTACATGAAAGGGCGCGAGTCACGTTGAGTTACGAGATTACGTTTCTGCCTGATGGCAAAACCATAACCGTCAGACCTTATACCACGGTGCTCGATGCCGCCAAAAAGGCAGGCGTGCGCATCCCGACACGCTGCGGAGGCAAGGCGGGATGTCTGATGTGCAAGGTGACGATTGAGGAGAGCGAACGTGCGAACTGCTTGCCTCCTGAAGACAAGGAGCGACGCAAGCTCGGAGCGGCCTTGCTGGAGCGGGGCAGCCGGTTATCTTGCCAGACGAAGGTGACCGGACCGCTCACGGTGGTCGTTCCCGAAGACCCGCTCAAGGCAGCGGTTCGCAAACAGCTCGAAGCTGCAAAACAACGGGAATCCGATGATTGGATCTAGTTCCCGTTCTATATTTTATAGAGAAGGATGATGTAACGTTGAAGAAAATCACTTGGATGACCAAAGCTGTCAAAGCGGGCAGAACGCTTCCGGCCGCGGCGATCCTGGTGCTGTTGTCCGCGATTCTTAGCGGCTGTTTATATCCCGACAATCAGGCACAGAACAACAGGGTATCCTATGTGGAGAGCGTAAGAAATTTGCAGGCAGCCGTGGATGATTATTATCAACAAGAGGGTGTGCTGCCGATCATAACGGCAGGGCCTGAAATTCCCCGCTATGAGAAATTCAGAATTAACCTGGAGCAGTTGAAGAACACGGGCTACATTGACGACATTCCGGCAACCGCCTTCGAGAAAGGCGGCAGCGCTTATTTTCTGATCATCAACGAAGAGACGGAGCCAACGGTCAAAGTCATGGATCTGGGCACCGTACAGAAAGTAAATGATGTACAGATGTCTGTAAATCGCTACATGACCCAGCTCGGCGAGCTTCCGGCAGGAGAGGAGCTTTATCCGGGCTACTGGACAGTGGACGTTTCGAAAATTGATGCCCGCTCGACCGAACTTCGAAGTGTGTATTCCGGTCAGGACATGAGCTATATCATGGACGAAGCAGGCACAGTGTACGCGGATTATGCGTTTGACATCATGCAGGCATTGCAGAAGGATGACATTACACCGGCAGAGGATGAGGATTTGCGGATCTACCTGGAAAAGGCGTCCTTCTACGTGCCGGTCAAGTCTGTGCCTTACCGCTGGATCAACGGCGCCCCGCAAGCTCAGCCGGCTGAATAGGCGCAAGGCCTGTATTCCTGAAAACGCATCATATCTCTTAACTGAAGCAGCGACGATGCAAGGTGAGCTACCTTGTATCGTCTTTTTTTGTTTGGATGAAATTTGGGTCTCAGCAGGGCAAACCTATCAATTTTCCACATATGATTTTTCCGTGCAGAGGAATATCTATCAATTTCCGCGCATAAGTTTATCGAGGAAAGAATTGTGCGGGCGCTAGCCGGTTGCCCGGGCGATCATGCAGCAAAAAATTAGGACGAATGACATTCGGGCAACCGTCATATTTTCAAACCCGGTACATATGATGTTACTAGTCCAAATGCATGTACGAGTTACGCCGCTTTGCCGTTTCCATTTACAATCTACCGGATACCGGCGGCGGACTGCTGGCGACATTGTAAAGGCTGCTCATCTGTTGCAATGACTTTGCTATGAGTGGAACACGAAGCGGATGCTCTTAAAGCATTTTTCCTTCGGAGTAATTTGAGGAGGGGATCTCTCTTGGAAAAAGTGGACATTTTTAAGGACATTGCCGAACGAACCGGAGGGGACATTTACTTGGGTGTCGTTGGCGCTGTCCGTACGGGAAAATCAACGTTTATTAAGCGGTTTATGGAAACGGTCGTTCTCCCGAATATTACGAACGAGGCTGATCGTGTTAGAGCAGTCGATGAGCTGCCGCAAAGCGCAGCCGGGAAAACGATTATGACAACCGAACCGAAATTTGTGCCGAACAACGCGGTGCAGATCAAAGTAACAGAGGGGCTTGAGGTCAATGTTCGCCTTGTGGACTGTGTAGGCTATGCCGTGGAAGGAGCCAAGGGCTATGAAGATGAAAATGGCCCGAGAATGATATCCACGCCATGGTTTGAAGAGCCGATTCCATTCCAGGAAGCGGCTGAGATCGGTACGCGCAAAGTGATTCAGGAGCACTCCACGCTCGGCGTTGTCGTGACGACAGACGGCTCGATTGCCGAGATTCCGCGCAGCTCGTATGTAGAAGCCGAAGAGCGTGTCATCGAGGAGCTGAAGGAAGTCGGAAAGCCGTTTGTGGTGGTGATCAACTCCACCCGCCCGCGGAGCGAGGAAGCACTGCAGCTGCGCAGCGAACTGGCTGAGAAGTATGACATTCCGGTCATGACCTTGAGCGCAGCATCGATGACCGAAGAGGATGTTACCGGCGTGCTCCGTGAAGTATTATATGAATTCCCTGTGCATGAAGTGAATGTGAACCTGCCGAGCTGGGTGATGGTGCTTAATGAAAATCACTGGCTGCGCAGCAACTACGAGAACTCGGTACGTGATACGGTGAAGGATATCCGGCGCCTGCGCGATGTGGATCGGGTAGTCAATCAGTTCATGGAGTATGACTTTATCGACCGCGCCGGTCTAAGCGGCATGAATATGGGGCAAGGCGTGGCGGAGATCGACCTCTTTGCACCGGACGAATTGTATGATCGCATTCTGATGGAAGTCGTTGGTGTGGAGATCCGGGGCAAGGATCATCTGCTTCAACTGATGCAGGATTTCTCCCATGCCAAGCGAGAGTATGACCGCTTCGCCGAAGCGCTGGAGATGGTCAAAACGACCGGTTATGGCATCGCTGCTCCGTCGCTGGCCGAGATGGCGCTTGACGAGCCGGAGCTGATCCGGCAGGGTACCCGCTTCGGCGTCCGGCTGAAGGCGACAGCGCCTTCCATCCATATGATCCGGGTCGATGTGGAGTCCGAATTCTCCCCGATCATCGGCACCGAGAAGCAAAGTGAAGAGCTTGTCCGCTACCTGATGCAAGACTTTGAGAACGATCCGATCAAGATTTGGGAATCCGATATTTTCGGTCGCTCTCTGCACTCCATCGTGCGGGAAGGCATCCAGGGCAAAATCGCCATGATGCCGGATAACGCTCGCTACAAACTGCAGGAAACACTGGGTCGTATCATCAATGAGGGCTCTGGCGGCCTGATTGCCATCATCCTGTAGACTCAATTTAATAAGAAAAGTTAAGGACAACCGTGAATGGGTCAATATACCTATTACGGTTGTTTTTTCATTTTCAGGTCGGTTCATGAAGGAAAAGCGCTTGAAATTATGAGATGGCTGTATTACTATAAGTTTGTTCCGCGTCAAGCATTTTATCGCGTGGATACGGGTAAAATACCCGATTGTACGTATATTTTGCGGCAAAACGGAAACAGTGAATAGCAAGTAGAGCACATTCCTGCTAGGGAGGTGAAAGACAATGAATAAATCTGATCTGATTGCACAGGTAGCTGAAGCTACAGAGCTGTCCAAGAAGGATGCAACGAAAGCAGTTGACGCTGTATTCGACGCGATCTCTGAAGCTCTGCAGAACGGTGATAAAGTACAATTGGTAGGTTTCGGCAACTTCGAGGTTCGCGAGCGTTCCGCACGCAAGGGCCGTAACCCGCAAACAGGTGAAGAAATCGAAATCCCTGCGAGCAAAATTCCTGCATTTAAACCTGGTAAAGCGCTCAAAGATGGAATCAAATAAAGATTTCTACATATTACCTACAGCAGAGGGTCGTGAATACGTTCACGGCCTTTTCTTTTAGCTTGAGGCGAGGAGGTCTCGATCATGGAAAATGTGCAGAACGGGGAATATTTTATCGTCAAAGCGCTGGATCATGGCGTGCAGGTCATCGGCCTTACGCGCGGTCAGGATACCCGCTTTCATCATACGGAGAAGCTGGACAAAGGCGAGGTCATCATCGCCCAGTTCACGGATCATACGTCCGCGGTCAAAATACGCGGCAAAGCCGAAATTGTAACGAAGCACGGCAAGATTGAATCCGGCTCCTGATTTCCATATTGCGTTTCAAGTCCCGCCGGATTGGCGGGGCTTTTTTTGCGTTACAGTGTTTCTACAATAGGAATAGGTGTTAACCCTTTGTTAAAGGTACTCTTGATGGATTGGCCGGAGTTGACTATACTAGCACAAATGAATAAAAATACGAGAGGATGTTTGATCATATCATGGCAAAACCATTCAGAGAAGGCCAGTATGTTGTTGTCCCCGAAAATCCGGTATCCCTGTTTCTGTTCAGCAGCACGCGTTCCGCTTGGATCTGGCTCTTTGTAAGACTGTATCTCGGTTACGCCTGGCTGTCGTCAGGCCTCGGCAAACTGACGGCAGATGCCTGGACGGGAAGCGAAGCTGGCGCGGCGATCCGGGGATTTGTCGGGGGCGCGCTGGCGAAGGCGGAAGAAGGGAAGGACGTTACCGGATGGTATGCTTCCTTTCTCGAAGGATTTGTGCTTCCGAATGCCAAGCTCTTTTCGTATATGGTCGTCTACGGCGAGGTGCTGGTCGGACTCGGGCTTATTCTTGGATTGCTGACCGGAATTGCCGCATTTTTCGGCGGCTTAATGAATGCCAGCTTTTTATTCGCAGGTACGGTAAGCACCAATCCATTACTGTTTATATTGGCTACATGGCTGGTCCTGGCCTGGAAAGTAGCAGGGTGGTATGGACTCGACCGCTGGGCGCTGCCGCTGCTGGGTACGCCTTGGAGCCGCAGAAGAGGCTCTTAGGTACTGCTGAATAAGACTGTTCTCACTCTAAAAGTAACATTCATCACTTTTACAAACGAATTTGTCAAGTACAATTCGAACAGACGACGGCCCTGAAATCCTGTAATCTGAAATCAGATCAAAGGGATAAAGGATGATGGGTATGGGAATCCGGGCTTTTATCAAACTGGTGGAGATACCGACGAAGGTTGCCAGCATGATACCATTTCTGTTCGGAACGTTGTACGCCCTGTTTCGGTTTCAACAGTTCGACGGATACCATTTTGCACTGATGCTTGTCTCACTGCTGTCGTTTGATATGGCAACAACGGCGCTGAACAACTATTACGATTACAAAAAGGCGATTAAAAAGCATGGCTTCGGTTACGAAGAACACAATGCCATCGTCCGTTATAACATGAAGGAGCCGGCGGTCGTGTCCGTTATCCTCGTGCTGATCCTGACCGCTGTCGGGGCGGGAGTTCTCCTTTTCTTGTCCACGGGCTGGCTGATCCTGCTGCTGGGCGGAATGTCTTTTGCCGTTGGGATATTGTATTCGTTCGGGCCTATCCCGATCTCGCGCATGCCGCTTGGCGAACTGTTCTCCGGGCTGTTTATGGGATTTGTCATCATCTTTATTTCGACCTGGATTCATGTGGCGGACAGCCATCTCGCAGTACTGGCGCTGCATGGCGGCGTGCTGTCCCTTCAGGTAAATCTTCCGGAGGTACTGCTGCTGCTCGTTGTCTCGATGCCGGCCATCCTCGGGATTGCCAACATCATGCTGGCCAACAACATATGCGATATGGAGGAGGATCTGGAGAACAAGCGGTATACACTGCCTGTATATATCGGGTTCCGGCCGTCATTGAAGCTGTTCCGGCTGCTGTATTTCCTTGCCTATCTGGACCTTGCAGCCCTTCTTCTGATGAAGGTGCATCCCGTGTTAATTATGCTGGTGTTGATCACCCTCGCCCCGGTATACAAGAAAAGCGCCATATTCACGGCCGATCCCTCCAAGAAGAGAACATTTGTGATCGCGGTGCAAAACTTTGTGTTTATGAATGTGGCGAGGATTGTCGCGCTGGCGGTCACCGTGGCCTGGACATCCCCCACATTGTTCTGAACTGAATACGGATGGAACTTGCGTAAAAAGCAGGCATAGCCTGCTTTTTTTAATTGTACAATGAGGTATGGAGCTTGCCAGGCTTGAGGAAACTAAAGCAGAGGAGGGAGTTTCATGAAATATTGGAAGTCCGTTCAGGCTGTTGTGCTGCCGGCCTCAGCTGCGATGCTGCTGCTGATACTATTACTGGGACTGTTTACATCCGTGCGTGCCGACTCCGGGGCTGCGCCCGCTTTCTTCCCGCGTCATGTCCGCAATATGAGCGATGAGATTCTGGTGGACGCATTATCGAGCGTGCCGCTCCATTTGAAGATCAGTCGTGCTGACTGGGATGGCGGGGCGCTGATGGTCGATTTGCAGATGCCTGAACGCAATGTTGCTGTCCGGGATATCTATGAGGATGTCACCAGCCTGTTCTCTTATAGCTTTGAGGGCACCGACAATGTCGAACAGCTCTTCCTTCGCGTCATGGCCGTCGACCGCTGGGGCGGCAAGCGGTATTTGCTGCTGGCCTCGGACATGAGAAGATCGGAGTGGCAGACCTCTTACGAGGAGGCGCTGCTGAATTTGGAAGATGGCAGGATTCCGGAGCCGGTCTTGTCATCGCTGCATCTTACGGTCACCAATCTGTGGGAAAAGCAATTCATAGGCCGCTGAAACGGGTAAATTAGTACAGGAACAGGCATGTACGTGCCTGCATGATGTGTTATAATAGATTGGATTGAGAGCTTAATCGGATAATAGAACATCAAGTTGCACGGAGGCTGAGCATGAAACCGTATCGCGTACCCCAACTGGCAGAGAAATATATGAATTATGATATGATTCAAAATCATACGCAGCTTCCGAGCTTTCCGGATGCGCGCGTTCATTTGCTATACATATTTTTGAAGAACTCCGGGCGGAATACAGCGGATCAGGAGGAGTTGTATGCCCTCGTAACATCATTGGTTCAGCTGGGGCTGGATACGCACGAGAGCATCGATGCGACGACGGGCAGCCGGGGGGAGAGCCAGATGCGCTCCTTGCAGCTGAAAGTGCTGGCAGGCGATTATTTCAGCGGTCGCTTCTATCAGCTGCTGGCACAAAGCGGAAGCATTTCTGTCATCTCGCTGCTGGGCAGAGCGGTGAGCGATGTCAATGTGATGAAGATGAATCTGTACAGCAAGATGAGAGAAATGAAGCTGACGGCAGAGGAATACTTGAAGCACATGGTGCAGCTGAATATGCAGCTGTTCCTTTCTTTTGCATCCCTGCTGGAAGAAGCGGTGCAGGATAATTTCAAGGCCTTGCTGACCCAAGTGAGCCAATGCGAGACCCTCATTCGCGAAATGGATCGCTGCAGTTCTCCGGAGACCGGCAGGCAAGGGTATGGCTACTGGTATTTGCTGGAGCAGGTCAACGATGAAGAGCGAAGGCTTCTGACGGGTGACAAAAGCGATGCCAAGGACTGGAGAAAGCTGGTGCTGAAGCATAAGGTGATGGAGCGGCTGCTGGACAAGCTGAGGGAGTCTGTCCAGGCGGCGAGGCAGCTGATCCCGGGTCGTCATCCGGAAGGTCAATTTGAACTTATGCTGGAGCCGTTCCTAAAGCGTCTCGGCACATATCGCACCGTCGTTAGTGAAGGGTAGGGGGAACGCAAGTGGACAACGAGATTTCTAATGTGAAGCATGACGGGCGAAGCCCGAAGGAGAAATACGTTCACTCCGTATTCGAGAGCATTGCCGGAAAATACGATATGATGAACGATATTTTAAGCTTCAGAAGGCATAAAGCCTGGCGCAAGTTCACCATGAACCGAATGAACATGCGTCAAGGTGATACGGCCATCGACCTGTGCTGCGGCACTTGTGACTGGACGATCAGCATGGCCAAGGCAAGCGGAACCGGCGAAATCGTCGGCCTTGATTTTAGCGAGGGCATGCTGGAGGTTGGCCGTGGCAAGGTGGTCAAGGAAGGGCTGCAGGACCATATCCGACTGGTCCAGGGGAATGCGATGAGCCTTCCTTTTGCCGACAATCAATTCGATTACGCCACGATCGGCTTCGGGCTACGCAACGTGCCGGACTACATGCAGGTGCTGCGCGAGATGAAGCGGGTTGTGAAGCCGGGCGGGATGGTAGTATGTCTGGAATTGTCCAAGCCAACCTGGCAGCCTTTTAAATTCCTGTATTATTTTTATTTCGAAAAACTGCTTCCTCTTCTGGGAAAGATGTTTGCCAAGCGGTACGAACAGTATAAATGGCTGCCCGAGTCGCTCAAGCTGTTTCCCGGAAGGGAGGAGCTTGCCGAAGCTTTCCGTCAGACCGGGCTTCAAGAAGTTCAGGCCTTTTCCTTGACCGGTGGCATCGCGGCATTACATATTGGGATCAAGGAGAATCTGGATGTTTAAGAAAATACGAACTTATCTTGAAATGATCAAAGTGGAGCATACCCTGTTTGCTCTGCCTTTCGCATTTATGGGAGCCATCCTTGGCTCTGCAGTTGTGTTCGACCACCTTCCGTCTTGGGGGGATATCGGATGGATCTTCCTGGCCATGTTTGGCGCAAGAAGCGCCGCCTTCGGTCTGAACCGGATCACCGACAAGAAAATAGACGCCAAAAACCCACGAACCGCCAAACGGGCGATTCCGGCAGGCCTGCTCAAGCCTAATGAAGTCATATTATTTATTATTGCATCATTCGCTGTATTTTTCTGGGCCACCTACATGCTGGACCCGTTTGCGTTCCGGCTGTTGCCGATTGCGATATTCATGCTGATCATCTATTCGTTTACGAAACGCTTCACCTGGCTGTGCCATGTTGTGCTTGGTTTCACGACCGCGCTGGCCCCGCTCGGTGGCTGGGTAGCCGTTACCGGTCAGGTGGACTGGAAGGCGCTGCTGTTCTACGTGGCACTGGCTTTCTGGACGGCGGGCTTCGATGTAATCTATGCCTGTCAGGATCAGGACTTTGACAAGAAGGAAGGGCTGTACTCCATCCCGTCCCGGTTCGGTCTTCATAAAGCGCTCTGGTTCGCACGCGGATTCCACGTCATCACCGCAATTGGCTTCATTGTTTTATTTTTTGTGACGCCGCTGAACTGGTGGTATTTGATCGGTATGCTGATTGCATGCGGCATTCTGTTCTATCAGCATTACATTCTGTCGCCGAATGATATGAGCCGGCTGCAGACCGCGTTCTTCACGATGAACAGCACGCTTAGCATCGTTCTGTTTGTTTTTACTCTGATTGATTTGGTGGTGCGTTATCGCTGATGGAAGACATTCGCGCAAAAAGCTGGGTAGTCGGTATTACGGGGGCTAGCGGCAGCATCTACGGCGTGCGACTGGTCGAAACGCTGCTGTCACTTGGCTACCATGTCGATTTGATCATTACGAACGCCGGATGGCGTGTATTGTCTGAGGAACTGGGATGGGGAGCTTCGCAGCGCGAGGCCGTCATGCACGAGAAGTTCGCCGGATACGAAGACGCGCTGACCTATCATCCGATCGGTGATATTGGAGCGACGATTGCCAGCGGCTCCTATCGGGTGGAAGGCATGATCATCATGCCTTGCTCGATGGGCACGCTGTCCTCTGTCGCGCACGGCACTTCGGACAACCTGATGGGGAGAGCGGCGGACGTCATGATGAAGGAAGGGCGGCCGCTCGTGCTTGTTCCGAGGGAAACGCCGCTCCATGCCATTCATTTGGAGAACATGCTGAAGCTGGCCAGGCTGGGGGTCAAGATTATTCCGGCTATGCCGGCCTTTTATTTTCATCCGCAAAGCTTGGATGATCTGGTTCATTTCCTCGTGGGCAAAGTTCTCGACAGCTTGAGAATCGAGCATCAATTGTATAGAAGATGGGGTGAGTAACATGCCGGGGACGAACAAAACAACCGTCATTGGCAAAATCAGCTACACCAATGCATGGCCGATTTTTCATTACGTGAACCCGGAGCTTCTGGCCACGGAAGCGGAGATGGTCACGAAGGTTCCCGCCGAGCTTAACCGGGGGATGAGCCGGGGAGAGATTCAGATCGGCGCGCTGTCATCCTTCGCTTACGCAGAAGCAGCGGACAAGCTGCTGCTGCTGCCGGATTTGTCTGTCAGCGCCGACGGGCCGGTCAAGTCGATCCTGCTGTTTTCCAGACAGCCGCTGCACGAACTGACAAACGCGACCATTGCCATGACCAACACCTCGGCCACTTCGGTGAATCTGCTGAAGATTTTGATGGCCTTAAACGGCGGTTCGCACACCTATATGACAACCGAGCCGGTGCTTGAGGATATGCTGGAGGTCGCGGATGCGGCCTTGCTGATTGGCGACAATGCCATCCGGGCATCCTGGGACAGCAAGGACTATTATGTGACCGACCTGGGGCAATGGTGGAAGGAGTTGACCGGTTGCAGCATGACCTTTGCGGTATGGGCCGTCAACCGGGAAGCGGTGGAGCGGAACGCCGAAGGGATGGCGGAGATTGCGGCGATGTTCGAGGACAGCAAGCAGCGAAGCCTGCAGGATCTGTCGCCCATTATCGCGGAAGCGGTGGACCGGATCGGAGGGACAGCCGCCTATTGGTCGAATTACTTTACGAACCTGTGCTATGATTTTAATGCGCGGCATCAGGAAGGGCTGCGTTTATATTTGAAATATGCGCATGAGCTGGGGCTCTTGCAGCATGAAGTGACGCCAGAGCTATGGAACGAGAAATTGAGTTTGCGGGTGAAGAAATGAAACGATTTGACATTTTCGGAACACTCAAGAAGGATATGGACGTTATTGAGAAAGAGCTGTACCTGAGCGTGGAAGGAGACAGCCCCGAGCTGACCGAGACCTCTCTTCATCTGCTGCGCGCCGGAGGCAAGCGGCTTCGCCCCGTGTTCGTGCTGATGGGCGGGAAGTTCGGGAGCTATGATATCGAGCGGCTGAAGCTTGTGGCGGTTCCGCTTGAACTGATTCACAGCGCTTCCCTGGTGCATGACGATGTCATTGACGATGCGGAGACCCGGCGCGGCAAGCCGACGGTGAAGGCCAAATGGGACAACCGGGTCGCGATGTATACCGGGGACTATATTTACGGCCGGGCGCTCGAGCTGACAACGAAGCTGGAGGAGCCTGAAATTCACCGTATTTTGGCCAAGGCGATGGTCGAGATGGCGATTGGCGAGATGGAGCAGATTCGGGATTTCTTCAACACCGAGCAGAATATCCGCCGCTACCTGCTGCGGATCCGCCGCAAAACCTCCCTGCTGATTGCGATCAGCTGCCAGCTGGGCGCGCTGGCTGCCAATGCTGACCGACGGGTAGCAAGCGGGCTATACCGTTTCGGCTATAACGTCGGCATGGCTTTTCAGATTCAGGATGACCTGCTGGATCTGTGCGGTACGGAGAAGCAGATCGGCAAACCGCCGGGAAGCGATATGCGGCAGGGCAACATCACCCTTCCGGTCATATTCGCCCTTGGCGATCACCATGTGAGCGAGCCGCTGCGGCAAGAGCTGGATCGCATTCAGGCGATGAACGGCCAATGCGACGTATCGGAGGCAGTTCAGCTGGTGAGAGCGAGTTCTGGCATTGCCAAGTCGGAGGCGCTGGCAGACCGCTATATCCGCAAAGCGCTGGATGCGCTGGATACGCTGCCTGATATTAAAACAAAAAAACATTTGAGAGAGATTGCCCATTTTATAACAAAACGTTCATATTAGGCTTAACCCGAACCAAGCTTTCTGTTAAAATACGGTTACAACATGTCATGATAGATCGCAAAAGCAGCTGACAAGATGATCCTGTATTGAGAGAGGAAGAGTGACAGGTCTATGGAACGTACTTTTCTAATGGTAAAGCCTGACGGTGTACAGCGCGGCCTTATCGGGCGCATTATCAGCCGTTTGGAGGACAAGGGTTTCAAGCTGGTGGCAGGCAAGTTTTTGCAAATCTCGGATGAACAGGCAAGAAGGCATTATGCGGAGCACGAAGGCAAGGATTTCTATCGCAACCTGGTGGATTTTATAACGTCCGGGCCGGTATTTGCGATGGTGTGGGAAGGCGATGATATTATCGCGCTGTCCAGACAAGTCATTGGCAAAACCAATGTGAAGGAAGCGCTGCCGGGCACGATCCGCGGTGACTTTGCGGCTCACACGCCCCACAATCTCATTCATGGCTCCGATTCGCCGGAGAGCGCGGAGAAGGAAATCGCCAATTTCTTCGAAGCCCATGAGCTGGTCCGTTATGAGAAGACGCTGGCTCCGTGGCTGTAAGAGGCGGCGTTGACCATGTATAGAACAATATATGAAAGCACGGGAATGATAGGATGACGGAACAGGTGACATTACCAGAAGATAAGGATTATATCGATTTTGTCCATAATATCGAGCGCAGCACGGGCATTAATCTCGCTGAATACAAGGAAGCGCAGATGAAGCGCAGACTGACTACGCTGCGGATGAAGAAAGGCTTTGATTCCTTTACCGTCTTTTACGAGGCGATGATGAAGGACAAGGCGTTGTTCCATGAGTTTCTGGACCGGATGACCATCAACGTATCGGAGTTTTGGCGCAATCCGAATCGGTGGGAAGTGCTTCAGGACAAAATATTGCCGGCACTAACGAGCCGCAACAGCGGGCAGCTGAAAGTGTGGAGCGCTGCTTGCTCCACCGGGGAAGAGCCTTATACGCTGGCGATGATTTTGGCGGAGAAGGGGTTGCTCGCCAGGACGAGCATTCTTGCGACCGACATCGATGACGGGGCGCTGAGCAAAGCGAAGGAAGGCATGTATCTGGAAAGATCGCTCAAGGATGTGCCGCCGGCTGTAGCTTCACGCTATTTTACCGAGGAGGGTCATCTGTACCGCTTCAGTGACAGTCTGAAGAAGGAAGTCAACTTCCAGAAGCAAAATTTGCTGACAGACCGTTTTGACTCCGGCTTTGATCTGATCGTTTGCCGGAATGTAATGATTTATTTTACGGAAGAGGCTAAGCACAAGCTGTATACAAAATTTGCAGCGAGCTTGAAGCCGGGGGGCTTTTTGTTCGTCGGAAGCACGGAGCAAATTTTCAATTCGATCCAGTACGGTTTGGAGAGCAGCGAGACGTTCTTCTACCAGAAAACGATCGCGGCTTCATAGGTTGGAAGCGAGCCTCGTGCTGGCGATGGCATCATACATAGAATGTTGATTGAACATGAAGAAGCGGCGGCTTTTTGCACATGGATTTTGAAGTTAGAATAACGAGAAGCGCTTTTCAATCCGTCGGATGGGAGGCGCTTTTGATTTAGACTGAGGTTTCTTGTCAAAGCTTACGACGTATACTATAATATCAGGAGATATTTACGGATTTTAGCGTTTTAACGCTTAAAAGTTTAAAGGGGGAAAAGCATCATGAGCCTACGCTATTTGACGGCAGGAGAAACGCATGGACCGCAACTGACTGCGATTATTGAAGGACTTCCCAGCAATATGCGCATTGATTTCGAGGCGCTTAATTTTCAATTACACCGGAGACAGAAGGGCTACGGCCGTGGACGCCGGATGCAGATCGAGAAGGATACGGCCCAGATTGTGGGCGGCGTGCGCCACGGATATACGACAGGAGCACCGGTGGCCTTGGTGGTGGAGAACAAGGATTTCACCCATTGGCGCAATATTATGAATGTCGAGCCGATTGAGGGCAGTGACGAAGAGAAGCGGCGGGTATTTCGCCCTCGTCCGGGGCATGCGGATCTGAACGGCGGCCTGAAATATAACTTGAAGGACCTGCGCAATGTTCTGGAGCGTTCGAGCGCAAGGGAAACAGCGGTGCGGGTAGCATGCGGAGCCATCGCGAGACAGTTCCTGGAGCAGTTCGGCATCAAAATTGCAGGGCAGGTCATCCGTATTGGGGAAATCGAGGCCCCGCCCCATAACCTCCCGATCGATGAGCTGATTGAGCGGACAGAAGCGTCCTCGGTGCGTGTGGTCGATCCGGAAACGGAGAAGAAAATGGAGGCTTATATCGATCAGATTAAAAAGGAAGGCGACTCCATCGGCGGCATCGTGGAATGCATTATTGAAGGCTTGCCCGTCGGCCTCGGCAGCCATGTCCAGTACGACCGCAAGCTGGACGGGCGCATTGCACAAGGGGTGATGTCGATCAACGCCTTCAAAGGGGTGGAAGTCGGCATCGGTTTTGAAGCGGGACGGCTTCGCGGCTCCCAGGTGCATGATGAGATCATGTACAACAAAGAGCGCGGATACCACCGTGCCACGAATCGTCTCGGCGGCTTTGAAGGCGGAATGACCAACGGCATGCCGATTGTCGTGCGCGGTGTCATGAAGCCGATTCCGACACTGTACAAGCCGCTGCAAAGCGTAGATATTGATACGAAAGAGTCGTTCACGGCCCAGGTAGAGCGTTCGGATGCCTGCGCGGTTCCAGCGGCAAGCGTGGTGATGGAGCATGTCGTGACCTGGGAAGTGGCCAAGGCATTTCTTGAGAAATTCGGCGGAGATTCCATGGAGGAAATTCGCGCCAACTACGAAAACTACCTGTCCCAGCTGGAGAATTATTAAGATGAGGACGCTGCATGTAGAGCTCGGCGAGCGCTCTTACCCGATCTACATCGGGTCAGGGCTGCTGGAGCGGCTCGGAGAGCTGAGCATCGCCCGGGGCATTAACCGTAACAGCACACATCTGATCGTGACCGATGACAAGGTGGCGCCGCATTATTTGCAGCAGGCCGAGGAGACACTGGCCGCTGCGGGCTATTCGGTCATCTCCCATATCGTTCCTGCCGGGGAATCCTCCAAGTCGCTGCAGACGTTCGAGGAAGTGATGACAACGGCGATTCAAGGGGGGCTGGACCGCAGCTCAGCCGTGTTCGCTCTCGGTGGCGGCGTGGTTGGCGATTTAGCCGGATTCGTTGCAGCTACATATATGCGCGGCGTAACCTTCGTGCAGATTCCGACGACCATTCTGGCGCATGACAGCAGCGTCGGGGGTAAGGTAGCTGTCAATCACCCGCTGGCAAAAAACATGATCGGCGCCTTCCATCAGCCGGTGATGGTGCTGTACGATGTCAATACGCTGCTGACATTGCCGCCGCGCGATATATCGGCCGGCCTGTCCGAGATGGTGAAGCACGGGCTCATTCTTGACCGTGACTTTGCATACTGGTGCCGGGATCATGCCGCAGATCTGCTGCGTCTTGATCCGGAGGCGCTGAGCTATGGGCTGGAGCGCGGATGTGCGATCAAGGCCGATGTTGTCTCCAAAGATGAGCGTGAGGGTGGCCTGAGGGCTATTCTTAATCTCGGCCACACGATCGGGCATGCGATTGAAGCTGTTGGCGACTACGGTAGATTTCTGCACGGCGAAGCGATCTCGATCGGCATGGCCGGCTCGGCGATGCTGGCCGAGAAGCTTGGACGGGACAAGGGGATCTATGAGGAGACGGTCAGCATGCTGAAGGCGCTGAACTTGCCGGTGACGCTACCGCCCGACGTGTCGGTCGATGATATCATGGCTGCGATGCAGCATGACAAGAAGTTTACGGAGGGGCGGATGGTATTTATCGTGCCAGAGGCCATCGGCGCCGTCAGCATTGTGAAGGATGTGCCGGTAGATGCGGTTCGTTGCGTCGTTGAAATGTTGAAGGGGGAGAGCGTATGATGAACCGTGGCATCCGGGGAGCAACAACAGTGACCCGGAACGATGAACAGGAGATTATGCAGGAGACGCTTCGTCTGCTCGAAGAGATGGTCAAGCGCAATGACCTTCATCCGGAATATATCAGCAACATTTGGATTACGATGACGCAGGATCTCGATGCGGCATTTCCGGCTAAAGCGATCCGCCAGCTTGAGGGATGGGATCTGGTGCCGCTGATGTGCTCGGTGGAAATTCCGGTTAAGGGCAGCCTGCCGCGCTGTATTCGTTTTATGGTGCAGGTGAATACAGAGAAGTCCCAGAGTGAAATCAAGCATGTATATTTGAACGAAGCCAAGCGGCTTCGGCCCGACTTGTCGGAATCGGGTGTGCAGCCGTAAAATATTTGGGGTTGCGTGCCATCGTATTTTTCTTGTATAGTGGATACAGAATAGCTGAGTAGAGTTTCGTATTTAGATGAGTTGAGTTTAGAAGAGCTGAGTTGAGAAGAATTACGTTCATAACAGGTTCAGAATCCGATGCTGCGGGCGATCGTCTGCTCATACATGCTCATGCGGGTAGGTTAGTTGTACCATTCGTATAACCTTTTTCCTGTGGAAGTGTGATTGAGTGAGAGGCTGTGCCCGGAGGAAGACGCAACAGGCGGCTTTCGAGGTAACGGCAGGCATGTGCACAGGCTTGTTTGTGTTATGCTGTGTTCGCGTTGAACCTTGCTCTCTTCAGACATATACTTATCTGGTCTTTTACAAACCTCTACGTCAGTAGAGGTTTTTTTGCATTTAAATCATGTTCAGGGAGGGATTATTATGGCTAGTCCATCAATGGAGCAAGTGGTTTCTATGGCGGGCACATACAATCTGATTCCGGTAGCGATCCGGCTGCTGGCCGATATGGAAACCCCGATTCGCATTTTCCAGCGTTATGCGGAGCGGAAGCGGGCATTTTTACTGGAAAGTGTAGAGGGCGGCGTAAGGTGGGCTCGCTACTCCTTTATCGGAACTGATCCCTTCCTTATGATCTCGGGAAAGAAGGGGCATATCGAGGTAGAGATGGAGGGCAAGCGAAGCAAGCTTGAAGGCAAGCCGGTGGAAGAGCTCAAGGCGCTGCTTCGCCGTTACAAAAGCCCGCAGCTCAAAGAGATGCCGCCGTTTACGGGCGGGGCGATCGGATTTTTCGGCTATGATCTGCTGCAATATTACGAGAAGCTGCCGGCACACGCAATGGATGATCTCGGCATGGACGATATCCGCTTCATGTTCTGTGATCAGATCATCGTGTTCGACCATGTGAAGCAGCACATTCTGCTGGTCGGCAATGTTCATGTGAAGCCGGGAGCTACCGATGAGGACATTCGCTGTGAATACCGGAACGTATGCGCCAAGCTGGAACAGACGGCAGAGCGGCTTCAGGACCAGGGGCCAAGTGAGAATGTGAACTCACGGGGGATACCGGCAGATGTCGAACTCGGGGATATTCAGTCCAACATGAGCAAAGAGCGGTATATGGCCAACGTAGAACAGGCCAAGGAATATATTCGGGCCGGGGATATTTTTCAGGTGGTGCTGTCCCAGCGGTTCCACATCGAAACCGAAGTCTCCCCGCTGCATGTGTACCGTGTGCTGAGAGCGATGAATCCTTCGCCGTACATGTATTATCTGAAGATGGATGATGACATCATTGTCGGCACCTCGCCAGAGGCGCTGGTCAAGGTAGACGGACGGCGGGTGGAGACGAGGCCGATTGCAGGAACGAGGCCGCGGGGAGCCGACGAAGCCGAGGACAAGGCGCTGGCTGAGGATCTGCTGCAGGACGAGAAGGAGCGGGCAGAGCATCTGATGCTTGTGGATCTCGGACGCAACGATCTGGGCCGGGTATCGGAATTCGGTTCGGTCAAGTGCGACAGCTTTATGGAGATTGAAAAATATTCGCATGTGATGCACATGGTGTCCGGCGTCTCGGGAACGCTGGGCGAGAACAAGGATTTCTTTGACGCATTTCTGTCCTGCCTTCCGGCAGGCACCGTATCGGGGGCGCCGAAGCTTCGGGCGATGGAAATTATCGCGGAGCTAGAGCGCGAGGCCCGCGGAGCCTATGCCGGGGCGATCGGCTATCTCGGTTTTACCGGCAATATGGACTCCTGCATTACGATCCGGACGATTATTTTCCGGGGCGGCAAAGCGTATGTTCAGGCCGGGGCGGGCATCGTATGGGATTCGGTGCCGGAGAAGGAATATGAGGAGACGGTAAATAAAGCGAAGGGCATGCTCAAGGCGATTCGGGTCGCGGAAGCGATGTTCCCTGCTGTGCAGGATACAGGCGACACGATCAATCAGGATTATCTGTACGAATACACACCTTAAACTGGAGGAGGAATCAGGATGAACGGAATGGAACAGGTGCAATCCGCCATAACCAGGCTGATCGATGGGCGCGATCTGAACCGTGAGGAGGCCCGGCAGGTGATGCAGTGCATGATGGAAGGGCAGGCAACGCATTCCCAGATCGGCTCGCTGCTGACCGCCCTGCGCATGAAAGGCGAAACCGTGCAGGAGATTACAGGCTTTGCCGAGGCGATGAGAGCGGCCGGCGGGCGCGTGCTGACAGAAAGAAGCCGGCTGCTGGACACATGTGGAACCGGCGGGTCCGGCATTCACAAAATCAACATCTCCACCGCTTCGGCGATCATCTCCTCCTCGGTATCGGTGCGCGTCGCCAAACACGGCAATCGTTCGGCATCGGGCCGTGCGGGCAGCGCGGATGTACTAGAGGCGCTCGGGGTGAATATTCATCTGACGGCAGAGCAGGCGAAGGCATGTCTGGAGGACATCGGCATATGTTTCTTGTTCGCCCAAATCTATCATCCGTCAATGAAGCATGCGGCCGCTCCCCGGAAGGAGCTGGGTATTCGTACGGTGTTCAATATGCTCGGGCCGCTCACCAACCCGGCCGGTGCGGATCGCCAGATGCTCGGCCTTTATGATAAAAGCAAGACCGAAACGATCGCCCAGGTGCTAAGCGAATTGGGACTGAAGCGGGCGCTCGTTGTATCTGGCCATGACGGGCTGGACGAAATCAGCATCTCCGGCCTGACCCGAATTTCCGAGCTGCGCGGCGGTGAGGTGCGGACCTATGATATTCATCCGGCGGATCTCGGACTCAAGGTTCATCCCGTTGAAGCCATACTTGGTGGAGACGCGAAGGAGAATGCCGCGATTATTCGTTCCGTGCTGCAGGGAGAACGCAGCGCGTATCGGGATATTGTGCTCGCGAACAGCGGAGCCTGTATCTACGTATCCGGCCTTGCGGACAGCATCGCCGAGGGTGTGCGAATGGCGGCAGAGGCTGTGGATACAGGATTGGCGGAAGCCAAGCTGAAGCAATTGATTACGAGGACGGGGGAACTTAGCTATGTATCTTGATCGGATTGTGGACACGAAACGAACGGAAGTAGCCCGGCTGCACGAAACTTTGCGCATCCCGGAAGCCGAGAGAAGAATCGCGGATATGCCGCCAACCAAAGGGTTTGAACGCGCGCTGGCGAAGGGAAGAAAACGCAGCATGGGGCTGATCGCCGAGGTGAAGAAGGCATCGCCTTCCAAAGGGTTGATCCGTCCCGATTTTGACCCGGTTCAGATTGCGATAGCCTACGAGGCGGCGGATGCCGACTGCCTGTCGGTACTGACGGATGTTCAATATTTTCAGGGAAGCGGAGAATACTTGACGGCTGTTCGGGAAGCGGTAAAGCTTCCGCTTCTGCGCAAAGATTTCATCATTGATGCTTATCAAATCTATGAAGCGAGACTATTGGGTGCGGATGCGATTTTGCTCATTGCCAGCATTCTGACAACTCAGCAAATGTCGGAGTTCATGTTTCTGGCCGCAGCGCTGGATCTGGATTGCCTGATCGAGGTGCACGACCGGGATGAGCTGAACCTTGTGCTGGAGCTTGAGGGAGCGAGTCTGATCGGAATTAACAATCGAAATCTTCGCACATTCGAAACGTCGCTTCAGACCACGGCCGAGCTGGCTGCATTCGTACCGGACGGGGTGACGCTGATCAGCGAAAGCGGGATTACCAGCGCGGCGGATCTGTCCTATCTGCACTATGCCGGCGCACAGGGGGTGCTGGTCGGGGAGCATTTCATGCGCCAGGCGGATATTTTCCGGGCGGTGTCGGAGCTGATGGGGCCTGCTCCCGTTCGCCAGGAGCAAGATGTTAATGGGGTGGGATCATGAGTACAACCGCAGTAAAAATTTGTGGACTTCAAAGCGTTGAAGTGCTAAAATCAATGATAAACTTACCTGTGGATTATATCGGATTCGTATTTGCCAAGAGCCGCCGTCAAGTGACGCCGGCACAGGCTGCCGAACTGGCAGCTGTCTTGCAGGATTGGGAGGCTGGGCCGCCTCCTGCTGCGGTCGGCGTGCTCGTGAACCCTGATATGTCGTCGATTGGAGAGCTTATGCGCACCGTGCCGCTTCAAGTGCTGCAGCTGCACGGTCAGGAATCGCCGTCATTATGCCGGGAAGTGAAAGCGAGCTTCCCGGCTTCCATATTTAAGGCGCTGTCGGTCCGCGGGGAGATGTCCCGGGAGGAGCGTCTGGCGCAGCTGGATTCGTATGCCGGCTGCATCGACGGATTGCTGCTCGATACGTATGATCCGGTCTATGGCGGAGGCTCCGGCTTAACGTTTGCCTGGGAGCTGATCCCCCCTTATATGGCCTGGGCGGAGTCGCAGGGAATCCCGCTGTTTATTGCGGGCGGCCTGGAGCCGGGCAATGTGAAAGAGCTGATCGCGCGTTATGCGCCGGACGGCGTGGATGTATCGAGCGGTGTGGAGCGGGAGCCGGGCGTGAAGGATATACAGAAGATACAAGCATTCGTAGAAAGGGTGAAGGGATATGACACAGCAGCTTCCAGACAATAACGGACGTTTTGGCGCTTTTGGCGGGCGCTTCGTACCCGAAACGCTGATGAATGCGCTAATCGAGCTTGAACAGGAATACAACCGGTATGCGGAGGATCCTGAATTCAAGGCGGAAATTGCCTATTTACTGAAACAATACTCCGGCCGGGAGACCCCGCTCTATTACGCGGAGCGGCTGAGCCAACATCTCGGCAAGGCCAAAATATACCTCAAGCGTGAGGATTTGAACCATACAGGCGCTCACAAGATCAACAATGCCATTGCTCAGGGCGTGCTGGCCAAGCGCATGGGCAAGGAGAAGGTGATCGCCGAGACCGGAGCGGGACAGCACGGGGTGGCAACGGCTACGGTCGCTGCGCTGCTCGGACTTGAATGCAAGGTGTTCATGGGCGAAGAGGATACCAAGCGCCAGCAGCTTAACGTTTTCCGCATGAAAATGCTCGGTGCGGAGGTGATCCCGGTTACGTCCGGCAGCCGTACGCTAAAGGATGCCGGAAATGAAGCGCTGCGCTACTGGGTAAGCAACGTGGAGGACACCTTCTACGTTCTCGGATCGGCGGTAGGTCCTCATCCGTACCCGATGATGGTCCGCAACTTCCAGCGCATTATCGGGGATGAGACGCGCAGGCAAATATTGGAGAGCGAAGGACGCCTGCCGGACACGATTCTGGCGCCGGTGGGCGGTGGCAGCAATGCAATCGGCATGTTCTACCCGTTCCTGGAAGACACCGAGGTTCAGCTTGTCGGTGTTGAAGCGGCCGGCAAAGGTGTGGAAACCGAGTATCATGCGGCTACGATGACCAAAGGAACCCACGGCGTATTCCAAGGCTCCATGAGCTATCTGCTTCAGGATGAATACGGGCAAGTCAAGGAGGCGCATTCCATCTCGGCCGGTCTGGACTATCCGGGCGTCGGACCCGAGCATTCCTACCTGAAGGATATCGAGCGGGTCCAATACATGCCGATTACCGACCAGGAAGCGCTGGAGGCATTGCAGCTTCTATGCCGGACCGAGGGCATTATTCCGGCGCTGGAATCCGCGCATGCGGTTGCCCAGGCCGTCAAGCTTGCGCCCTCCTGGAGCGAGGACAGCATCGTAGTGATCTGCCTGTCCGGACGCGGGGATAAAGATGTGGAGTCGATTATGGCCTACACGGGAGGGAAGACGCTATGAACCGGATGGATGCAGTATTTGAACGTTTGAAGCAGCAGAACGAGACGGCGCTCATCCCTTTCCTTACAGTCGGTGACCCGGATCTGGAGACGACGCTGGATATTATTGACCAGCTGGAAGCAGCGGGGGCGGACATCGTTGAGCTTGGCGTCCCATATTCCGATCCGCTGGCCGACGGTCCCGTTATCCAGCGCGCTTCGGAGCGTGCCTTGAAGGGCAAGGTGACGATCCGCTCGTGCATGCAAGTTGCCCTTACGGCGCGGGAGCGAGGAAGCCGGCTTCCGTTCATCTTGTTTACGTATTACAATCCCGTCCTTCAAATGGGGCTGGACCTGTTCTTTGAAGAGGTTGTGGCCCATGGGATCAGCGGCTTGATTATCCCTGACCTGCCGATTGAAGAGGCGGCCGAGATCAGGCAGCGCGCGCGGCAGGCAGACGTCCATCTGATTCCGCTGGTCGCTCCGACCTCCCATGAGCGGATCGCCAGCATCGTGAAGGATGCGACAGGCTTTATTTATTGCGTATCCTCGCTTGGCGTAACCGGGGAGCGCGCCGATTTTTTTGCGGGCATCGAGGATTTTTTGAATACGGTCAAAACCTACAGCAATGTCCCGATTGCCATCGGATTTGGCATCTCCTCGCGTGAGCAGGTGGCGCGATTCTCCTCAATCTGTGATGGGGTTGTGGTCGGCAGCGCGATCGTGCGCCAGATCGAATCCAACATTCCGCTGCTGGAGAAGCAGGAGAGCCGGGAAGAGGGGCTTTTGCAAATCCGCAAGTTTGTGGCACAATTAAAAGGAACATCAGATTCCGCATAGGATTCAAGTTTACTAGTATATGAAAAGCGAGGCGAATGAGCGGATGAAACCGAAAGCGCATATCGTGAACCTCCCGGTGTACCAGCCGGGTAAACCGATAGAAGAGGTGAAGAAGGAGTACGGGCTGGATGAAGTGATCAAGCTGGCCTCCAATGAAAATCCATACGGCTGCTCACCCAAGGCTAAGGAAGCGATTCTGGCTGAACTGAATGAAGCCAGCGTCTATCCGGACGGGGCAGCAGCAGAGCTGAGCAGCGAGCTCGCGGATTTCCTTGGCATCAACAGCGATCAGATCATTTTTGGATGCGGCTCAGATGAGGTGATCGCCTTGATCGCCCGGGCATTTCTACAGCCTGGCGACGAGACGATTATGGCCGATCAGACGTTCTCGGTCTACAAGAGCAATGCGGACATTGAGGGAGCAGTCAGCATTGAGGTGCCGCTCGTGGACGGCACTCATGATCTGAACGGCATGCTGGCGGCGGTGAATGACCGGACGAAGATCGTCTGGGTATGCAATCCGAACAACCCGACGGGCACGATTGTATCCGAATCCGAGCTTGTGAAGTTTCTGGATGCCGTCCCTTCCCATGTCATGGTGGTGCTGGACGAGGCCTACTACGAATTCGTGACCGATGCAGCTTATCCCGACAGCATCAAGCTGATGCAGAAGTACCCGAATCTGGTCGTGCTTCGCACGTTCTCGAAGATTTACGGGTTGGCCTCGCTGCGAATCGGCTATGGCCTTGGTGAGCCGGAAGTGGTGAAGCTGATCAACCAGGTGAGAGAGCCGTTCAACACGAGCCGGTTGGCACAGGCAGCCGCCAAGGCCGCGCTCCAGGATCAGGAATTTGTGGCGAACTGCCGCCGTTTGAACGCCGAGGGGATCGCTTATTTGCAGCAGGAATTTGATCGCCTGGGCCTCTCTTATTTTCCGGCACACGGCAATTTTATTCTGGTTAACGTCCAAAGACCGGGACAGGAAGTGTTCCAGTCCTTGCTCAGACAAGGGGTTATCGTTCGTCCTGGATTCAGCCGGTATCCGGATTGCATCCGCGTCAGCGTCGGCACGCCGGAGCAGAACCGGACCTTCATCGGCTTTCTTGAAAAAGCGCTGGGAGACGTAGTCGCCCCTGTGTAATTTCTGATTATCACTACTACTAAATGCAGCTTGAAACGAGTGAGTATACATGTCTATTCATATATCCATATTTGGCGTCGGCCTGATTGGCGGATCGCTCGCTTTATGCTTCAAAGGCAAGCCGGGCATCACTGTAACCGGATATGCGCATACGGAGGAGTACGCCGCACAGGTCATCGCCAAAGGCGTCGTCGATCATGTTACTTTGTCGGCGGCAGAGGCTGCGCAGGATGCGGATGTTATCTTTTTATGCGTCCCGGTGGGCAGCCTGGAAAGCTACATCCAGTTGTTAAGCGAGATGACCTTAAAGCCCGGCTGCATTATTACAGACGTGGGCAGTACGAAGGCCAGCATTACAGCATGTGCTTCTGCGCTTGCACTTAAGGACGCCTGCTTCATCGGAGGTCATCCGATGGCAGGGTCCGAACGTTCTGGCGTTGGAGCGGCATCCTCGCTGTTATTTGAAAATGCATATTATGTGCTGACACCGCCGGATGACGTTCCGGATGATAAGCTGCAGAAGCTGATCGACCTTCTAGCGCATACGAGAGCGCATATCGTCCAGGTTGAGCCGCGGCTGCATGATCAGATTGTCGGAGCGATCAGTCATCTGCCGCATATTATCGCGGTTGCGCTTGTGAACCAAATCCGCACCTACAATGACGACAACCCGCTCTACCGGATGCTCGCTGCCGGCGGGTTTCGCGACATTACGCGCATCGCCTCAAGCGATCCGCTGGTGTGGCGCGATATTTTATTGAATAACCGGGACGTGCTGCTGCCGCTGTTGCGGGACTGGAACGAGGAGATTCAGGGCTTTATTGCAATGCTCGAGAACAACAGCGGCCCGGGGATTGAGGAAGCGTTCCGCAGAGCAGGTGAATTCCGCAGCGAGCTGCCGGAGAGACGCAAGGGCAGCATTATATCCCAGTATGATCTGTATATTGATGTGCCTGACCATCCGGGTATTATCGGCAGCATTGCCACAGAGCTTGGCGCCCAGGGCATCAACTTGAGCAATGTGCAGATCATTGAGAGCCGGGAAGAGGTGCCTGGTGTCATGCGACTGTCTTTCCGGAACGAGCGGGAGCAGGAGCGGGCACAGCAGCTGCTTACCTCGCTGGGACACGCTGTATATCATTAAAATTCCCACTAATAAAAAATAAGCGGAAATAATTGCGTTTTCATGTTGACAAAATGAAAACGTATACATATAATAAAAGTACAGTATGGTTTCTCTCCACTCCTATCCAAACATTGCACTTTGTGCGACCGCCTTCCATGAGGAAGGCGGATTTTTTTTGTTGTATTGGGGATTCCCGGATATTTCACTGGCATAAACCTGAACTTTTCTCCATATTGTGCTATAATGCTAGAGTGCTAGTGTTGAAGATTTGGGGAAAATGCCAAATACATAGAATAGTCAGTCACCAAGAGGCGTAATTATATATGGTTTACGGAGGTCACACCGCTTGGGGTGAGGAGGAACACAAAATCATATGACGGATTCCCAGCTGATTCAAGAGATCAAACAAGGCAATGTGGAATTATATTCGGAATTGATGCGTCGTTATCAGAGGAAAATTTTAGCGTTTGTTTATCATATGTTGAAGAGCTCCGGGATGGAGGTAATGGCTGAGGACTTGTGTTCGGAAACGTTCTACAAAGCTTTTCGCAGCCTGAGCTCCTTTCGGGAGGTGGATGCCTCCTTCTCGACATGGCTTTATACCATCGCACGCAATACGGTGCTGAGCGAGCTGCGCAAGCAGCGCAGCGGCACGCTATCGCTTGAGGAGAGCGGCGTTGTACCGATCGCGCCTAACGAAGGGGCGCCAGAGCAGGCGATCCTGCGCAGTGAACGTGTACATATGGTTAGAGAAGCGATTAAGAAACTCCCGGAAAAGCAGAGATCAGCCTTGATCCTGCGGGAGTATGATCAATTGGATTATCAGGAAATTGCCGACATTCTCGGGCAAAGCGTCAGCTCTGTCAAGTCGCTGCTGTTTCGTGCGCGGGGCAGTGTGAAAATTCAGCTTGAACCGTATTTCTATGAGCCGGATTTCGAGGAGCTGAAAGGGATGAAAAGCAGATGACTTGCGAAGAAGCCCAGCAGCTGATGGAGATTGTCTGGGATTTGCCTGAGCATGATCTGCGGCGAAGACGGCTGCAGGATCATCTCCAGGGCTGCCGGTCATGTGCGGCTGAGTACGAAATGTGGGTCGAGAGCATGGAAATGGTTCATTCGCTGAAGCATGAGGTGTCCGATATCGAGGCAGAGAACGTGAACCGAAACGTGATGGATCGAATCTATCGCGATTTCCCGTGGCTCGTTGAGGAAACTTCGAAGAGCAGTGCCATCAGCCGGGTGTTTCGAAAGCGTCTGATCATATGGATTGCCGGCTTCCTGGCGCTGTTCGTGTCCAGCCTGTTGTACTTCGCCTTGACCGGCAGCAGCAGTGAGCCACAGCCGGAGGCTGCCCCGACGGGCATTATTCCTACAGGCGTGGCCGGGAGCAACTACGGAAGCTATAACATTCCGAAAACGAACAGTGGGATTATCGATCCGTTTGTCGCCGGGATGAAACCGACCGAGCCTGAATACTGGATGGTTCTTTCCATACTCGGTGTCGGGCTGGCCTTGATCTTCTTACGGAGGTTGAACCGGGTACGACGATAGATATAGAATAGGTGGAAAAGGAGTGAGGCCGCTATGCTGATTGGATTTGTTCGCCATGGACTGACAGATTGGAACGCACAGGGCAAAATTCAGGGACAGACGGATATTCCTCTCAATGATGAAGGACGCAACCAGGCGCGTCTTCTGGGCCAGCGGCTTCAGCAGGAGCCGCATTCCTGGGACTTCATCGTCAGCAGCGGATTATCGCGGGCCGAAGAGACGGCGCAGATCATTTCATCCTTCATCGACGTGCCGCTGCACGCTCCGGACGCCCGATTGCGCGAGCGCTCCTACGGCCAGGCCGAAGGCTTGACGGCAGAGCAGCGGGAAGAGCGCTTCGGTCCGGACTGGAGCCGCCGGGATGTCGGGCAGGAATCGGACGCCGCGCTGCAGGAGAGAGGGCTTTCCTTCTTGAAGGATATGCAGGATGAGCACCCTGATGCTCACATTCTGGTTGTGAGTCATGGCGGCTTTCTGGCTCAGCTGTACAAGGTGATATGCAGCGATTTGCAGCATGAGCGAATTGGGAATCTGTCCCTGACGATTATGGAAAGCAAGGGAGAGAACTGGTCGCCGATTCTGTACAACTGTACCCGCCATTTAATAACGAGCCAGTCTTGAGTTTTTTTCCGACACGGAGAAGATTAGGGAGAAGGTATATCCACAGGCAGTGCTGCCTGGCGGATTGCCTTCTTTTTTGTTTTAGTAGAAATTGTAGATGATCCTTCGGATGAATCATGATAGACGAGAGTTTGACATAAGCTGGTAACAGAAGGGTTGTCCCGCTAACATTCTACCGAACGATGCGATATGTTATAGCTCCCTGAAAAATTTAGCGTGAATGTTTATACGGCGCCATTTTCGTTAAAAATGGGAATCAGGACAGCGAGAGTTGAAAGAGTAGGGTGCCGGAGGCTGCCAGCTTGATTTATTCAAGACCGGTCAGGTATCAAAACATTCAATCCATCCCATAATGGAATTAAAACCATACCTGGAACCCGGGATGGATAACGGCGAGGCGATGGTAGATGAATCTAGCGGATATGCTGACGTATGCCGACATCGGACAATTGAGCAATATTGCCAACCACTATCAGTGTGATGCCAAAAGAAACTCGAAGCATGAACTGATTCAGAGCATTTTGTCCAAGCTTGGGCGCAGGGATTTTGTCGAGGAGCAGGTACGTGTGTTATCGGCAAAGGATTTGCGCTTTCTGAACAACCTTGTGTTTGACGCCCGCAGCGGATACAGCCTGGAAGAACTGATTGCAGCCATACGTCATTCTTCCGTTGAGGATGAACCGAAGGCTGCCGGAGAGGAAAGTCCCCGGGATGCTGTTGCCAGGTACCGCCGCAGCGGCTGGTTATTTAACGGCTTCACGCATTCGACCAAATACTTGTTTCAGGTGCCGGCCGATTTAAAGGAACGCTTCCGGGAGGTGCTCCGGGAAAAACTGCTGGAGGATCTCGAATATGCAGCGCAGGAGCCGGAGGCTTACCGTGACGAGCAAGGGCTTGCGGCCGAGGACATGCTGCTCTTCCTCCGGTTCGTCGAGCGGCATGATATTGAGCTCAATCAGGAAGGCTTTATGTACCGGCGGCATCAGCAGCAGCTGATGGCAGCCTTGCATATACCGGAGCCGCTCATCACGAAGGGGGCGTGGCGCTTTGGGTACGGGCGTTCCTGCATCGAATACCCGGACCGGTTCTCGCTGCTGTACGACTATGCATACGCACGTCAGTGGGTTCGGGAGCAAGGCGCAAGGCTGGTGCTCACCGATCGCGGGAAGGCTGTCCTGGATGAAGGAAATCAAGTTAGCGTGTTGCAGATATTCCGCTTTTGGTTAAGACTCTATAAAGGGGCTGTCCCCAACATTACCTCGCTCGTATACTGGATCAGCCAGTGTGCACAAGAGTGGGTGACGGCGGAGTCGATGCAGAAATCGCTCTGCTGGTTAATCCGTCCCTTCTATTACGATTCGCCGCATAACATTTTGCAGCTGCGTGTTATCCGGATGCTGATGCATCTGGGCATGCTGAGAATCGGAGAGAGCGAGCGGGACGGAACGGTGATCCGAATGACAGCCCTTGGGATGAAAGCGGCAGAAGCGAGCCTGCACATCGGGGATTCCAAAGATTTTATCCATTGACAGAACAAGGTGCGCATTGCTACAATCACTCCCACCAAATTAAAGGAGTGATCGGTAATGGAGATCGGGTATTCGGGGGCTTTCCCTTCGGTTCACTCGTCGGTATTTGTCGCTGAAGGTGTCAAACTGATCGGCAATGTTCGGGTCGGGGCTGATTCGAGCATCTGGTTTAACGCGGTGCTGCGGGGCGATCTGGCACCTATCACCATCGGCGAACGCTGCAACATACAGGATGGCGTTGTCGGACATGTCAATGCAGGACAACCGCTACTGCTCGAAGATGAAGTATCGGTTGGACATTCGGCGATTATTCACGGCTGCACCATCGGCAAAGGCTCGCTGATCGGGATGGGCGCCATCCTGCTGAACGGAGCGGAGCTCGGTGAGTATGCCTTGATCGGCGCAGGTTCTGTCGTCACGGAGAACACCAGGATTCCCCCGTATACATTATGCCTTGGCACACCGGCCAGAGTGGTGCGGGAGCTGACCGACGCGGATCTGCAAAGGATGAAGGTCACGATGGAAAGCTATGTGATCAAAGGGAAGGAATACAAGACATTGTAAAATTCAGTTTGGAGGTGCATCCTAATGGATAAGATGAAGGTTACTTACGAAGTTATGTTAAGTCTGGCTGCTGAGATGGTATGGGACGAAGCTTTGCGCAAGCATCGGAGCGAGGAGCTGTATAAGGAAATAGACGCAGCCCTGGCTTCCGGCGACGAAGTGGCTTTCCGAACCCTGACGGATGAACTGAAGACTTTGAACTAAGGATTTTTGCATACAAAAGGGGAGCGCTAGGATGGCGGCCGCAATAGATAGAGCAAGGTGATCAACTGGGTCTGTCTATATGTTTTGTCACAGGTGCGGACAGAGGCGAAGTTTGCAAAACCGAAGAAATGCCGATCGGCATTTCTTTTTTTCTTTTTTTGCACTATAGATCATCTACTCTTATAATGTAAGAAAATATTGCAGGTTATAGAAAGGATGCATCAGCAGTGAAATTCAGCGAAGTGGAAGAAGCGTCATGGCCAGGGCTGGCCCTCTATTTTGATACGTGTCTGATCCCGTATACCGGGCTGTCAGGCGGAGAGAGCCCTTGGGAGGTCACAGCTGCACTGGAGCGGCTCCGAGATTTCATGGATCTTGTTGAAATCCCCTTTAAAGGAAGAATTGTTACATATCCTGCCGTACAATATGGCAATCCTAATGATATGAAGCTGCTTAACGAGGTTTGTCGAAATGTCAAATCCGGCGGTTTTAAATATGTGGTGGTTGTGTCGGCAGATGTGGCGATCTCGGAAGAGGATGTACCTGAAAGCGCACTCGTCCTGTCCCGGCGCAGCATTGACATTCCAGAGGGCAAGCCGCTTGCGGCGGTTGTATCCCAAAAAATCAGCGAGATGTGGATGGGGGCAGCCCAAAGCTAAATGTGACGAAAATTCAACAATTTATTGATGGACTATTGGAAGCGAACCCAATTTTGGGCTTCAAATTCTTGACGGTCTGGGGTGCCTAATATATTATTATTATGTCCTAGTAAGTCGTGTGATTTAGATCATTGAGAACACATGAGAACGGTTGACAAAGGGGGTTGAACACAGAATGAGCAGCAACCACATTGACGAGCATGAAGAGTCGCACAATCCACCCCGTCTGAAAGAGATGTCCCGCAGACAATTTCTTACATACACATTGGGCGGTGCCACGGCTTATATGGCAGCGGGCGTAGTTTTGCCGATGCTTCGCTTCGCCGTGGATCCGATTCTTCAGAATAGGGAAGATGGATCATTCGTTAAGGTCGTTGAGGAGAGCAAAATTACGAGTGAGCCACAGGAATTCCATTTTGAACTCCAGCAGCAGGACGGATGGTACAACAGTACAGCTACGCTGACTGCGTGGATTCGTAAAAACGACGAGGGTAAAATAGTAGCGCTTTCACCGATTTGTAAGCATTTGGGATGTCTTGTTGGTTGGAACAACAACCAAAACTTCGCAAATGAGTACTACTGCCCTTGCCACGGTGCAAGATATACGGCAGACGGAAAGAACCTGGCGGTTGCACCGAAGCCGCTGGACGAGTATATGACCAAGATCGATAACGGCTGGATATACCTCGGCGAAATTGTACCTAATACTGTAGTAGAATAGGAGGCGTAGATTCGGATGTTGAAGAATGTCTACAACTGGATTGACGAACGTCTTGATATCACGCCGATCTGGAGAGACGTTGCGGATCACGAGGTTCCGGAGCACGTGAACCCAGCGCATCATTTCTCCGCATTTGTGTACTGTTTCGGCGGGTTGACGTTTTTCATCACAGTCATCCAGATCTTGTCAGGGATGTTCCTGACGATGTATTACGTTCCGGATATCATTAACGCATATAACAGTGTTGAATATTTGCAGACCCAGGTTGCCTTCGGACAAATTGTTCGCGGGATGCACCACTGGGGAGCGAGTCTGGTTATCGTAATGATGTTCCTGCATACGATGCGCGTGTTCTTCACAGGCTCTTACAAAGCGCCGCGTGAAATGAACTGGGTTGTCGGCATGCTGATTTTCTTTGTTATGCTGGGCCTTGGCCTGACAGGCTACCTGCTTCCATGGGATAACAAAGCTTACTTTGCAACAAAGGTAACACTGGAAATTGCGAACTCCGTACCATGGGCCGGACCGGTAATTAAAGAGTTGCTGCAAGGCGGTACGATTGTAGGTGCCGAAACGCTAACCCGTTTCTTCGCCATTCACGTATTCTTCCTTCCAGCGGTCCTTCTTGCCTTATTGGTTGCGCACTTTATTATGATCCGCAGACAAGGTATTTCGGGACCACTATAAGAAGAAGGGAGGCGCATCTTTATGGCACACGGTCATAAATCTGATGAAAAAGTAGTATACGTTGGCGATTCGCGTGTGAAAAAGGGCAACGGCTGGGTTGTGCCACCGGATTACACGGCATATCCAGGCAAGTCAGAAGCGTTCATTCCTAACTTCTTGCTCAAGGAATGGATGGTTGGTGTAGTTGTGCTTGTCGGCTTTTTGGTGCTGACGATCTCGGAGCCTGCTCCACTCGGTTATCCAGCTGATCCGGGCGCTACGGTTATCCCGATGCCGGACTGGTACTTCTTGTTCCTGTACGAGTATCTGAAGCTGCCGTATGCATCCGGGGACTATGTCGTGCTCGGAACGATCGGCGTAACGGGTATCGCATTTGGTGCGCTGCTGCTCGTGCCTTTCCTGGATACAGGGAAGGAGCGCCGTTTCTATAAGCGGCCGATCACTTCCTCGCTGATGATTCTGTCGCTTCTGGCGATCGTGTATCTGACCAACTCTGCATGGACTCACTATGTTCATGAGCTGGAAGCTAGCGGTCAGAAGCCGGAGCATATCCAGCGGGAAGAAGAAGCGCATGAACGGCATGCTGCTGGTCTGCCGACCTCGAATGCGAAGCAGCCGCAAGAGCAAGAGGTTGCCATTGTGGATCCGGATAATCCGGCTATGGAAATTTATAAGAAAGCTACCTGCATCAACTGCCACGCTGCAGATCTGAAAGGGCAAGGCGCTCCTTCCTTGCGCGGTGTCGGTGATACGCACTCGAAGGAAGAAATTCTGGCGATTATTCATAATGGTCAGGGCAACATGCCTCCGATGACGCAGGCTGCGGAAGCTGCTGGCGTAACAGAGGAACAGCTTGATCAGCTGGCAGAATGGCTGGCAAGCCAGAAATCCAATACGGAGTAATAGGATGAACATCCCTAAGAAACCTGATCGCAGTTAGCGGTCAGGTTTCTTCTATTGTAATAGAAGCTTCATCCCATCAGGTCCGTGCAAGACATGGCTGGGTAGAGCATGCCGCGATAGGGCGCATACAGCTGGCAGGGCCGCTGACCTTGTGTGCCTGGTCTGGATATCCAAACTTTTGCATAGCCGACCCGGCGTGGTAAAATAAGACTTGCATTTCCGAAATCATGAGAACGGGAGGCTTTTGCTTGTCCATCAAACAACTTTGGAGTCGCAAATTTCTAGGCAATCGCTACATATTATGGTTATTGTTCATCACGAACCTGTTAGGCACCGTTTACGGTTACATATGGTATGGCAATCAGTTGAAATATACCTGGCAGGAAGGCCTCATATGGCAGCTTATCTTTGTACCGGATAGTCCGACAGCGAGTCTGTTCTTTACGATTGCGCTGTTTCTGCTGCTGTACCCGCCCAGAAGAATGCTTGGGATGCTGGCCCAGCAGCTGATTGAAGCGCTTGCGGTCGTCACCTCTGTCAAGTACGGGATCTGGGCGGTTGCGATCATCTTTGCCGGACAGTGGCAGGGGGATGTGCTCGTATGGCAGGACTGGATGCTGGTCGTCTCGCATACGGCCATGGCGGTGGAGGCGCTGCTGTATGTGCGGCTGTTCCATTTCCGCAGAGCGGCTCTGGCGGTGGCCATCGCCTGGACGCTGATCAACGATACGGTGGATTATACGTTTGGGGTATACCCTTGGTTGCCATCCGTCCTTCAGGACGATCTGGGCGCGGTTGAAATCTTCACCTTCTCGCTTACGCTATTCAGCGGCCTGCTGGCCTGGATCGCCTGGCGATTCGCCCGCAAGGGCCATGCGCTGCGCTGATCCGCCCGCTATGCTTGTTCTATCGGCATCCCTTCTGCCATACAATACGGTAGGAGGGATGTCCTGTGGTTCGAGTTGGTATCACATTCAAAATGGGAGCAGCACTGCTGCTGATGTTATGCCTGGTCTTCCCAACCGCCGAGCTGTCAATTTCATCAGCAATGGGGAAGTCGGTGCCGTCTGACGCATCAGCCATCCAGGCTGACGCGTTCAACAAACAGGTGGAGCAAATGTACCGCCATGTGCAGGACGGCCATATGCAGGCCGTTCAGGAGGATCTGCGCCGGATATCCAGCTTGTTCGAAGCTTCTTCCTTTGAGGGGCTGACCGGGGTGGAAGGCATTCATATATTGGCAGAGTGCATTATTGAGATGAAGGAAGCGACAGCTAGAGCCTCGGCGGAGCCGCAGCATTGGATGCTGGCCGCAGGCAAGCTGCGGTTGGCGGCGGACAGCCTTGTCCATACGCACGATGCGCTGTGGCTGCAATATTTTAAATTAATTCGCGAAGATTTGCAGTTGATGGATCAGCATGCCGCTAAGGGCGATGCCCGCTCCGTGAAAACCGCTTATGAAAATTTAAAGCAGCGCCATGAGCTGATCCGGCCGGCGATGGTCATCCAGCGCAAGCCGGAGGAAGTGAACATGCTGGATTCCTGGTTATCGTATGCTGGCGGTGTCACCGCCTCCTCGGATCTGGAGCAGGTACGGAAGATCGTTCCGCAAGGGGAGGAGCTGATCAATATGCTGTTCGGCAAGAAGAAGGATGAGCCAGCTCTGGCTCCGCTCAGCGAAGCCAAGGACCCCTGGGCCTGGCAGCTCGTGCTGGCCGCATTCATTGTTGCTGCACTCACGTTTGTAGGCTACCGCAAATACCGGGGGCAGCAATATACCTCGAAGCCGATTTTTCCTCGTAAAATGTAACAAGAAGAGCCATCCAGTCCGGCTTCTACCGGCAGATGGCTCTCTTTGTTGCGTTATTCTTCTCTAAATCCTTCGCCGTGCACATCATTGACATCATTAATAATAATGAACGCTCTCGGATCGACCGATTTGGCGATGCCGGTCAACCGGCGAATTTCATGTCTGGACACCACGCAGTAAGCCATATGCTTGGCTCGCTTCGAGTATACGCCGATGGCGGGAATAAGGGTTACCCCGCGCTCCATCTCCACCGTGATCCGGTCGGCGATTTCCGGCGCGTGATCGCTAATGATGGTGAAGGCCTTGGCAGCGTACGCCCCTTCCTGGATAAAGTCAATCACCCGCGCTGCGATAAAGACGGCAACCAGCGTATATAGAATCTGTTCCAGCTCAATGTAGATCAGCGACAGCCCGATAATGATCACATCGAGTGTCAGAATGATCTGTCCCATGCTGAATCCGAATTTCCGGTTCAAAATGCGGGCGATGATGTCGGAGCCTCCGGTCGTTCCTCCGAAGCGGAATACGATGCCAAGTCCGGCTCCCAGCGTGACGCCCGCATATAAGGAGGCCAGGATGTAGTCGTGCTCGGTTTGAAACGGAATGATCCAGCCCCGGTCGATCAAAGTCTCAAACAGCCACAAAAACAGGGTCAGAGCAGCGATCCCGATCCCGGTATAGATGGACTGCCTGGCTCCCAGAATTTTAAATCCGACCAGGAACAACGGAATGTTCAGCACGAGCGTCGAGATGGACGGCGAAATCTCAAACGCGTAGTTCAGCAGTACCGTAATCCCGGTTACGCCGCCTTCCATGAGATGATTCGGAATAATGAAGTAGAGCAGGCCGAATGCATAAATTGCGGTGCCGACCAAAATCGGAACAATCGTTTGAATCTGTTTGAACCAAAGTGACGTTTTCATAGTACCCCTCGCATTTTCGAATAAATAACAATTTGTTGTCCATCATCTGGCGCTGACTTTCTTAGTATATACCGATATCGGGATTGAATAAAAAATTATTTGTTTTCAAAACCGCTTTACGATAACATAGGTGTAAAACACGCTCATATATTCAACAGCATGCTGCGTTTGTGTGAAAGGAGTCTTGACGTGTGAGTAAATCATTGGCTGACATGCAGCAGGAAGTGGATCAATACATATCTCAATTTAAAGAAGGCTATTTCAGCCCGCTGTCGATGATGGCCCGCATGTCCGAGGAAGTCGGCGAGCTGGCCAGGGAAGTGAATCACCGCTATGGCGAGAAGCCGAAGAAGGCTGACGAAGCGGAGAACTCCATCGAGATGGAGCTTGGAGATATATTGTTTATTACGATTTGCTTTGCCAATTCACTCGGTATTGATCTGACGGAGGCGCATAACAAGGTGATGCACAAGTTTGCTACGCGGGATGCCGACCGCTGGACGAAAAAGGACACCGATTGATCCCGAGCTTCATATGCTGTACCATAACCCGCTGCAGGGGAGGGACAGCCCGTGAAGTCGGAAGAATACATTCAAAACGCATATCAATGCATCCTCCAAAATGATTTTGAAGAAGCGATTCGCTGGTTTGAAGCTGCGATTGCAGCCAATCCCGGTGATGCGGAGGTGCATTATCGATGCTCGATCACCTATGGCAGAAGCGACAAGCTGGATATGGCCATTGACCATGCGGAGGAAGCGGTCAGGCTGCAGCCGGACAAACCTGAATATCGCCTCCATCTCCAGCATATTAAAGCGATTGTGCTTGTCCAGCAGGTGCGGGCAATGGTGGAAGGCAGAAGCGATATCACGCCGGCAAAGCTGTATGAAGCTGTTGCTCTGCTGAAGTCGGCGATCGCCATGGACCCGCTCTATCCCCAGGCATATGTATGGCTGGCACTGGTGTATAGCGAGCTTAACGAGCATTCACTCGCGATCTCAACGCTTAAGAAAGCGATTGGGCTCTATCCGCAGGAAAGCGGCCTTCAACACATTATGGAGGAATTGAAGCAGCGATTGAAATCCTATCTGTACGAATCAAACGAACCATCTACGGAGTGAAAGCGAGGATATTAGATATGACAAATCCAATTTCAGTAGCAGTTGTAGGTGCCGGGGGCCGTATGGGCCGAGAGGTAGTCAAATTGGTGCTGGGCGACAGTGAGCTACAGCTGGCTGCAGCTGTAGGGCTCAGCGATGCCGGCAAAGATGCGGGGACGATGGTAGGTCTGCCTGCCTGCGGAATCGAAGTGACCTCGGATCTTGAAATGGCGCTGGTGGAAACGAAGCCCGACGTCATGGTCGATTTTACGACTCCGCAATTTGCTTATGCCAACACGGCAACGGCCATTAAGCATGGAGTTCGTCCAATCATGGGGACAACGGGCTTCACCCCGGAGCAAATTGAAGAGCTGGACAAGCTGTGCACCGAGCGCGGGATCGGCGGTCTGATTGCTCCGAACTTCTCCATCGGCGCGATTCTAATGATGAAATTTGCCGCGCAGGCTGCCAAATACTTGCCGCATGTCGAGATTATTGAAACGCATGGAGACCAGAAGCTTGACGCGCCTTCCGGCACCTCGATCAAAACGGCGGAGATGATCGCAGCCAACCGTGAGGAAATCCGCCAGGGAAATCCGAAGGAGGAAGAGGTGATTGAAGGGGCGCGCGGCGGCTACTACAACGGTTTCCGCATTCATAGCGTACGTCTTCCGGGGGTGTTTGCCCAGCAGGAGGTTATTTTCGGCGGATATGGTCAAAGCCTGAAGATCCGGCATGATTCCTACGAGCGGGCTGGTTACATGCCAGGTGTGAAAATGGCGATTGAAAAGGTAATGGGATATACAGGGATGATTTATGGGTTTGATCATTTTATAGACTAAGAGCCTGGGGGTTAACACATGATGAATATTGCATTTATCGCGCATGATCGTAAAAAAGACGAGATGGTCAATTTTGTAACTGCTTATGAACCGGTGTTTAAAGAGCATAAATTGTTCTCAACAGGAACGACTGGCACGCGGATTATGGAAAATACGAACCTGAACATTCATCGGTTTGAATCGGGCCCCCTTGGCGGCGACCAGCAGATTGGCGCGCTGGTGGCTCAGAATGAAATGGACCTGATCATATTCCTCAGAGATCCACTGATGGCGCAGCCGCATGAGCCGGACATCAACGCTCTTCTTCGTCTGTGCGATGTGCAGGGCATTCCGCTGGCAACGAATATCGCCACTGCTGAAATTCTCGTCAAAGCGCTGGATCGCGGCGATTTTGCCTGGAGAGAGCTGGTACATAAATATAAACCGGGCGTTGATCTTGGATGAGTGAGAAGCTGGATATTTTAATATTCGGCGCTCATGCGGATGACGCTGAAATCGGCATGGCCGGAACCATTGCCAAGCATACGGCGGCCGGTTTGTCCGTAGGCATATGCGATCTGACGCAGGCCGAGCTATCCTCCAATGGGACGGTGTCCCTACGCAAGGAGGAAGCGGCGGCGGCAGCTGAAGTGCTGAATTTGACCGTCCGCACCAATCTGGGTCTCCCGGACCGCGGATTGTTTGTCACGCCCGAGCATGTGGAGCGGGTTACAGAAGTCATTCGCAAGCATGCGCCATCGATCGTGTTCGCGCCTTATTGGGAGGATCGCCATCCTGACCATGTTGCATGCAGCCGGCTCGTGGAAGAGGCGGTGTTCAATGCGAAGCTGCGCCGTTATATGCCGGACCAACCGGCAGTGAAGGTGGACGGGCTCTATTTTTATTATATTAATGATATGGGACAAGCAGATCTGATCGTGGACGTTACGGACGTCTATGATATCAAGGAGCAGGCGCTCTCCTGCTATCGCTCGCAGTTCGAGAAATCAGCAGACGATGCGGTGTCTACACCGTTAACGGAAGGATACATCGAGCGCGTTCGGGCCAGAGACGCCCTTCTTGGCGGACGGAAGCTTATTCCGTACGCCGAAGGCTTTGCAACGAAAAGTCCGTATGAGGTTCATCTATTTGGCTTCTAACCGGCATAATATAGACAGAAGTGAACATAAAGGAGGCCTTACCATTGAATCAACGACCGTTAAAAATCGGGATCACCTGCTATCCATCATTGGGGGGGTCCGGTGTGGTGGCGACGGAGCTTGGCAAGCTTCTGGCAGAGCAGGGTCACCAGGTTCACTTTATTGCACATAGCATTCCGTTTCGGCTCGGATCATTTCATAAAAATATTTGCTATCATGAAGTAGAAGTGAACGATTATTATGTGTTCCGCTACCCGCCTTACGATCTGTCGCTGGCCAGCAAAATGGCGCAGGTAGCCAACATGCAGCAGCTGGACGTGCTGCATGTCCATTATGCGGTTCCGCATGCGGTGTGCGCGTTCCTGGCCAAAAAAATGGTCGGCGATCAATTGAAAGTCGTCACAACGCTCCACGGGACCGACATTACCGTTCTGGCACAGGATGAATCGCTGAAGGATCTGATCCGGCTGGCGATTAATGAGAGTGATGCGGTGACGGCGGTATCCCAGGATTTGATCTCGGAAACACGTGAGCTGCTCGATATTACGCGAGATATCGATTTAACATATAACTTTGTGGATCCGCGGGTGTATTATCCGCGCGATGTGGACGCCCTTCGTCTCGATTATGCACAGCCGGGCGAGAAAATATTGATGCACATCTCCAATTTCCGGCCGGTCAAACGTGTCGGTGACGTCCTTGAGATTTTTGCACGGGTAAATGAGGAAGTGCCGTCGAAGCTGCTGCTGGTCGGGGAAGGCCCGGATCTGCCGAAGATCCAGTGCCGCATTCAGGAGCTTGGCTTGAACGACCGCGTGTTCTTCCTGGGCAAGAAGGATGAAATCGCCCACGTCATCTCGATGGCCGATGTGCTGCTGCTGCCGTCGGAGAAGGAAAGCTTCGGACTCGTCGCATTGGAAGCGATGGGATGCGGCGTCCCGACCGTTGGCTCGGAGGCCGGCGGAATTCCAGAGCTGGTAGCCCACGGCGAGACCGGTTTTCTGGCGCCGATCGGGGACACCGATGCGATGGCTGAATATGCGATTCGGATATTGAAGGATGACGGGCTGAGAGACAACCTGCGCAAAGCCTGTCTTGAGCGGGCGACAACGATGTTTTCCAACGACCGGATTCGTAAAGAATATGAACAGATCTATTATCGCGTGCTAGGGCAGGAGGTTGGCGAGCTGAATCCGGTGTGCGGATGAGGCTGGCTCTGCTGTCTGTTATGTCAGTATAAAAGGAACGGTATTTACAATGGGCAACAACCATGAACATACGGTGGCGTGGCGCCATGCGCATCCCGATATGGCCAGACGAAGCGGCGAAGTCATTCGTACGCTGCTTCGTCATGGGCATGAAGCTTACTGGGTAGGCGGATGCGTGCGGGATGAATATATGGGGAGGCCGGTCCACGATATGGACATTGCCACTTCGGCGCGTCCGGAGATCACCGCCGCGTTATTCCCGAAGGTCATCCCGACCGGGATGCAGCACGGAACGGTAACGGTGATGCATGAGGGCGAAGCCTTCGAAGTGACGACCTATCGGACCGAAACGGGATACGATGATCATCGCCGTCCATCGGAAGTCACCTTTGTGACAGATATTGAAGAGGATTTGCAGCGCCGGGATTTCACGATGAATGCAATGGCCCGCGGTCTCGACGGAGCCTGGGTAGACCCCTACGGGGGACGTAGGGATATTGAAGCGCGGCGCATTCGGTGTGTGGGCGATCCGAGGCTTCGGTTTCAGGAGGACGGGCTGCGAATGGTTCGCTGCATCCGCTTCGCCTCTGTGCTGGGCTTTGCGATTGCCCCCGGCACCTGGAGAGCGATTAAGTCCGAGCAGAAGACGCTGCGCTGGATTGCGATGGAGCGGATTCGCATCGAAATGGACAAGGTGATGGCCGGTCCGCATCCGCGGCGAGGACTGGTTCTGTTCGTACGCAGCGGGCTTTATGACCATATGAAGGTTCCATTTCCTTATACGGGTCATGAAGAAGCCTGGATGCGTGCCATCGACCATGTGGATTCGTGGCGCCTTGATGTTCGATGGGCGCTGCTGCTGCTCGGCTGCGGACTTGCATCCGCAGCGGCGGATCCGCTGCTGCGGGCCTGGACGTTCTCGAACAAGGACCGGGAGGCCATAAGTGCCATCCTGCGGTTCCAGGAGTTCTGGTTGCGGCTGAAGGATGAGGGGCGCAGTCAGGATCGCTTGGCCTGGATCAGGCTCGTCCTAGACTTCGGCGGCGGCGTTGCGGCGTCCTGGCTGACGATGCAGCATGCGCTCACAGCTGCGGGAGCGGAGGAAACTGCCGATACCGCTAAACTGGACGACTGGCTGCAGCAGATGGTGGTATACAGCTTGAAGGAGCTGAATGTTACGGGCAATGAGCTTCTGAGCGCCCTGGAGAAGCGCGGCGGGCCATGGCTTGGCGAGCTGCTGAATCAGTTGCTGATGCAGGTTGCCGCCGGCATCGTGCCCAATGACAAGAGCGCCTTGATTGATGAGGCGAGACGGGTGGTAATACATGAAGAAGGATGATGAGAAAGATTATACGCTGCTGGACATGTTTCTGGAGAACCCGGGCCAATTTCTATCCGGGGAAGAGATCAGCCGGAGGCTGTCCATCAGCCGTACGGCGGTATGGAAACAAATCAACAAGCTCCGTCAGGCAGGCTATGATTTTGAAGCTGTACCCCGGATGGGCTATCGGATGACCGATGCCCCGGACCAGCTGAGGGCGGAGGAGCTCATAGCGGGTCTATCGAGTGAACAATTCGGCAGGAACGTCGTGATCCTCGAGAGCACGACATCGACCCAGGAGGAAGCGCGCCTACTGGCCGAACAAGGCGCCGCCGAAGGCACGCTGGTCATCTCGGAGGAGCAGACCGGGGGCCGCGGCCGTATGGGGCGCAAGTTCCACTCGCCGCGCGGTAAGGGCATATGGATGAGCCTCATCCTTCGCCCGGAGCAGCCCCTTCATCTGACCCAGCAGCTGACATTGCTGACCGGGGTGGCGGTATGCCGGGGGATCCAGAAGGCAACGGGTATCCAGACGGATATTAAATGGCCGAACGACCTGCTTTTATCCGGGAAAAAGGTGTGCGGCATTCTGCTGGAATCGGCAGCAGAGGACGACCGGGTGCGCTATTGCATTGCCGGAATTGGCATCAGCGTCAATCTGAAGGAAGAGGATTTCCCGGAAGAGCTGAGGCCGATTGCAACCTCGCTGAGGCTTGCGGGCGGACAAGCCCTTAACCGCACGGTGCTGATCCAGCATATTATGTATGAGATGGAAGTGCTCTACAAGCTGTACAACGAGCAGGGCTTCCAGGCGATTGCTTCGCTGTGGGAGGCATTGTCCGGCACGATCCAGCGCGAGGTGAAGGTTCAATCGCAGCGGGGTGTCGTAACCGGAGTGGCCATCGGCCTGAATCCGTCAGGCGCGCTGCTGGTCAAGGTTGACGGCGACATCGTTCCGGTCTATTCCGGTGACGTGGAGTTCCATACGAGGTAAATGGATCATAGTGAAAAAATGAGGGAACTTTGATATACTACAGACAGAGGCGGTATCGAGGATGCAATCGAGCTGCACTCTGATCTGTGACAGCGAGGGATACAACATGTGGAACACCTTCATAACTGTTATGCCGGTTACGTTGGATTCTGCTCTGAGCCGAAAGGACCGAGACAGAAGGGACGATCGCAAGTGACTCTTTTTTGCCTTTCGGACCTTTTTAGCTGTAATGCTAAAAGGTTTTTTTGTTGTGCTGACAAACGATGAAAGGAGCTCATGTCACATGGCAGGCAAACAGCCGCTTAATATTGTGAAAATGAAAAAAATGAAGCAGGATGGCGTGCCGATCAGCATGCTTACTGCCTATGATTATCCTTCGGCCCGGTTGGCCGAAGAGGCGGACATCGACATGATTCTGGTCGGGGATTCACTCGGCAACGTGGTGCTCGGTTACGACTCCACCATCCCGGTGACCCTGGATGATATGGTATATCACACCCGCTCCGTCGCGCGCGGGGCTGAGCATACGTTTATTGTGGCAGATATGCCGTTTATGACATACCACGGCAGTGTGGACGAGAGTCTCAAAGGCGTGCGCCGCCTCATGCAGGAAGGCCACGCACATGCCGTGAAGCTGGAGGGAGGCGCGGAGATCGCCGACACGGTCAGACGGATCGTGCAGGCGGGCGTGCCGGTGCTCGGTCATATTGGATTGACGCCGCAGTCGGTTAATCAGATCGGCGGCTACCGGGTTCAGGGCAAGGATCAGGCGGACGCCGAGCGACTGATGAGGGATGCGAAGGCGCTTGAAGAGGCCGGGGCGTTCGCTGTCGTGCTGGAGCTGGTAACGGAGGAGAGTGCGGCGGAGATTACGCAGGCGCTCAGCATCCCTACAATCGGGATCGGCGCTGGCCGCTATTGCGATGGTCAGGTGCTTGTATACCATGATATTTTGAAATACGCCTCCCCTTACCGGGAGAAGCGCTTTGTGAAAACCTATGCCGATATAGGCACGGCCGTTCGGGAGGGCATTGCCCAGTACGTGAGGGAAGTGAAGGAGCGCGCGTTCCCGGCAGAGGAGCATATCTTCACTACTGCTCAAAAAACGGCTGCTGCCGGCCCTGTATATGGCAGCGGGAAGGAAAAGGTGCCAGGTTCATGAAAGTGATACGCACAATAGAGGAGCTGCGTTCCGAGCTTCGCGAACGCACACGTTCCGGACACGAGCCGGTCGGGCTCGTCCCGACGATGGGATATTTGCACGAAGGTCATGCGAGCCTGATGCGCAAAGCCCGTGAAATGACGCAGACGGTCGTTCTCAGCATTTTTGTCAATCCGATCCAATTCGGGCCGGGCGAGGACTATGAGACCTATCCGCGTGATGAAGCCAGGGATCTTGAGCTGGCTCGTGCTGAGGGGGTGGACATCGTCTTCATTCCAACGGTAGAGGTGATGTATCCCCAGCCGATCAAAACGAAGGTAAGCGTGGCTGACATTACATCGCTGCTGTGCGGCGCATCCCGCCCGGGGCATTTTGACGGTGTGACGACCGTCGTAAGCAAGCTGTTTCATATCGTCAAGCCGGATTACGCCTTCTTCGGGATGAAGGATGCGCAGCAGGTGGCGGTCATTGAACAGATGGTCAGGGATCTAAGCATGGACATTACCATTGTTCCTTGTCCGATCGTCCGCGAGGCGGACGGCCTGGCGCTTAGCTCCCGCAACGTTTATCTGAAGCCGGAGGAAAGAAGACAGGCGCTTGTACTGTCCCGCTCGCTTCAGAAGGCGCGTGAGGCGATTGCAAGCGGCCAGGCGGAAACGGCCGGGCAGATCCGGCAGCTCCTTCGGGATACGATTTCCGAAGCTCCGCTGGCCGATATCGATTATGTGGAAGCTGCGGTATTTCCGGAGCTTGATCCACTGCAGGACGAAGACAAAATAAGTGACGCCGAGGGACGGGTGCTGCTTGCGCTGGCTGTCCGGTTCGGCAGAACACGATTGATTGATAATACGCTGATCTGAGCGAAAAGGGGTGGAAAGAGTTATGTTTAGAACGATGATGAAATCGAAAATTCATCGCGCAACGGTTACGGAAGCGAACCTGAATTATGTCGGCAGCATCACCATTGATGAAGATTTGATGGATGCGGCTGATCTGCTGGAGAATGAAAAAGTCCAGATCGTAAATAATAACAACGGTGCCCGTCTGGAGACTTATGTGATTAAAGGCGAGCGCGGCAGCGGCGTCATCTGCCTGAACGGAGCCGCGGCCCGCCTCGTTCAGCCTGGCGATAATGTCATCATCATATCTTATGCCATGATGTCCAAGGAAGAATATACCAACCACAAGCCTACAGTCGTGATTGTGGATGCTGATAACAAGCCGGTGACCGCTGATTACCACGAGGTGCACGCAACGGTTCTCTAAAGAGCCAAAATGTAACGGATGGCCAAACGGATGAAAAGCACGGGTTCTACAGAAAATGAGATCAGGTCGTCGCACTGATCTCATTTTTTACGCTAAGGGTGGGATGCACGCTATGTTTCAACATGTATTCGCTGAAATGAACAACATGTTAGATGAAATTGTGAAGCATTACCCTTCTGCCAATGGTCCCCAAAAGCAGGCGCTGATCCAAAACTGGAACATGCTGAAAAACATGAGCGAAGGCATCATTGAAGAATGGCTGCATTTTGAAGAAAAGATGGCCATTTTTCGCGAAAGTGCGATCTCGCCTCCTGTTTTTCCGTCGACCGAAGCGCCGGAGCTCCAGCTGGACGAATTCGTCCGCGGTCAAGGTTATTACAAGCTGCTGATGTTTCGTCCGGCCATTGCACAATTTGAGCTGGCTGCCGCGATTTATCCGGACAGTCTCCTGATCCGGCTCTACATCGCCATGTCCTATCTTCATCTGGGCGACACGTCCAGGGCGTTCGAGGGGCTCAAGTCGCTGTTGCCCCTTGCCGACGACAAGCGTCTGAAAGCGATGATTTACAACGCTCTCGGCTGCGTCCAGGCCCTGAATGGTTGTACAGACAAAGCGGAAGAATACTTTGCGCTGGCGATCCACAGCGATCCGACCCTGCCGGATCCGCTGATCAACCTGGAGGTATGCCACAAGAAGGGCGGCGAGCTGCAGTACGGAAGTCAGCTGATTTCGCTGCTGTAACCCCATATTCTGCACAAGGAAGCGATGCCAAGGAGACATGGAAGCCATGCCTTTGGCATCGTTTTTCATATCCGTGGAATGTTCAAAAACCCAAACTTCTGTTATGCTGAATATTAGTCTGGAAGAAAGGGATTTATACGAACATGAAATTTGCCGTATTGGATTTTGAAACTACGGGCAACCAGTCTGCCGATGAGATCATTCAGGTAGGGCTGGCCATCATAGAAGAAGATCGAAGCATATCCCGCGTGTACGGCACGTACGTCAATCCCGGGATACCGATCCCGCCTTTTATTACCAGTTTGACAGGCATCACGGACAGCGACGTTGCCGATGCTCCAGAGCTGGAGGATATGATGATGGAGCTGGTGCCGATGCTGGACGATGTCGTGCTGGTCGGCCATAACGTGGCATTCGATTTCAACTTTTTGCAAAATGCGCTGGACCGCTGCGGATATTTGCCGTATAGCGGACGCATTCTGGATACGATGCATTTCTTGAAAATTTGCTTTCCGTCGTTGCCTTCGTATCAGCTCGGGATGGTGGCCTCGCATTTCGGCCTGGAGCATGACCGGCCGCATCAGGCGGACAGCGATGCACTTGCGACCGCGCAGGTGCTGCTGAAATGCCTGGAGGAGATCGATGATCTTCCGCTGCTGACGATCCAGCGGCTGAGCGATTTGTTTGCCGATGAGGACAGCGATCTGGCCTGGTTTTTTGACGGCATCCGTACGGAGCGGGAGCATCAGTCGATTCAGGACCTGGATACGTATACCTATTTCAGGCAGTTCGCACTTGCTGTGGATGACTGGACGGAGATCGCGCCAGTGCGGAATGAAGAGGAACCGAATCCGCTCGCCAGTGTCAGCTTTGATGAATATATGGAGCAGGTGCGCGGGCGTCTGCGGGACATTTTGCCACAGTACGAAACCCGGGAAGCGCAGGATATCATGATTGGTGAAGTGGTGAAAGCGCTGGACGAGGACAAGCACCTGCTGATCGAGGCAGGAACAGGAACGGGCAAGTCGCTCGGATATTTGCTGCCCTCCATCTATCAGAGCGTCAAGCAGGAGCAGAGGGTGATGGTGAGCACGCATACGATCAACCTGCAGGAGCAGTTAAGAGAGCGTGACATCCCACTGTTGACCAAGGCTGTTCCCTTCCCGTTCAAGGCTGCTGTCTTTAAGGGCAGGGGGCATTATTTGTGTTTGAGAAAATTTGAACATAAAATAAATAGAAGAGACTTCCATACGCCGAAGGAGGATGTCATCACCGCCGCACAGATGATCGTCTGGCTGACGCAAACGGAAAGCGGCGACGATGAAGAGCTTAATCTGGGAGGACGCGGGGGAGATTTCTGGGATACGGTGGCCAGCGATTCGGACTCTTGTCTCGGACGCGCCTGCCCGTGGTTCAGGAAATGCTTCTACCACCGGGCGAAGCATGAAGCCGGGCTGGCAGATGTCGTCATCACGAATCACTCCAAGCTGTTCACGGATGTGAAAGCGAATCATCAGCTGCTCCCGTCCTATGATCGTCTGGTTATCGACGAGGCGCATCATCTGGAGGATGTGGCCGGTAAGCATCTGGGCTTGTCGATGAAGTATTTTACCGTCACGCACACCCTCACCCGCTTGTACAAGGACAGCCGCAACGGGCAGCTGCCGGCTCTGCGCCAGATGCTCTCGGCCTCGGCCGAGGAGAAAGCGACCCAATGGATTGGCGTCATCGACCGCTTGTATCCGGATCTGATTACGGTGAAAGAGAACTGGGACCGGCTGAACGAGCTGCTGTTCGGACTGATTCCGGACCGGGGGGATTCAGGCGAGTCGGGGCAGCTAACCATGCGCCTTTCCCCTGTCAAAAAGCCCAAGGATTGGGATAGTTTGGCCGAGATTGAGCGTCAGATTTATGTCACGCTGGGCGAATGTATTCGCAAAGGCGAGCAGCTTGCAGCTGAAATCAAGGAAGAGCTGGACGACTATGGCGCGGACAGTCTCATTACCGACATCACCGGCTTATTCAAGGATCTCGCTTCTCACCGTGAAGGGCTGCACCAGTTTATGGCTTTGGATAATGAAGGTATCGTATACTGGATGGAGGCAAGCTCGAATTTCAAGAGCAAGTCGCTTCAGATGTATGCCGTTCCGGTGGATGTCAGCGCGCAGCTGAAAGAGCTGTTTTTTGATAAAAAGCGGAGTGTCATTCTGACCTCGGCCACGCTGTCGGTAGATAAATCGTTTCAATTCATGATCGACAGCCTCGGTCTTCAGGAAGCAGCTGAAGAAGGGCAGCTGCATACGGTTCAACTGCCTTCGCCGTTTAACTACCGGGAGCAGGCGCTGCTTGTGATTCCGCGGGATTTCCCAAGCGTGAAGGGGACGGTGGGCGATCCGAAATTTGTGGATACGCTCGTTCAATCGCTGGCGCAAACGGCAGAGGCGACGAAAGGGCGGATGCTGGTGCTGTTCACTTCTTACCGCATGCTGCGTCAAGTGTACGAGCCCTTGAAGGAGGCGCTCTCCTCAAGCGAGATCGCTGTGCTGGGACAAGGGGTTGACGGGGGAAGCCGGACCAAGCTGATTCGCCGCTTTCAGGACAGCAGTGCATCTGTGCTGCTTGGCACAAGCTCGTTCTGGGAAGGGGTCGATGTTCCGGGCGAAGCCTTGACCTGCCTTGCGATCGTACGTTTGCCGTTTCAGCCGCCGAGCCATCCGCTGGTGGAAGCCAAGAGCGAACTGCTTCAGCAGCAGAAGAAGAACCCTTTTATGAAGCTGTCTGTGCCGCAGGCGGTCATCCGCTTTAAGCAGGGCTTCGGCCGGCTCGTACGGACCGCGCAGGACAAGGGAATCGTGATCGTCTTTGACACGCGTGTGATCGAATCCTACTACGGGAAATATTTCTTGTACTCGCTGCCGGGCCCGAAGATGGAGCATATGCCGACCGATCAGATGGTGCCGAGAATTGCCGAGTGGCTGAATCATAACAAGAAGAATGAAATCACCAATGACGAATCGTTATTACAATAGGAGCAAGCCGCAACATTTAATAGCCTGTTAATAGGGGGAGCATGCATGAAATCGGATAAAATTTCAGAGGCTGTCGTTCGCAGATTGCCAGTATATCTGCGATACTTGAATGAGCTTCACAAACGGGAGGTTACAACGGTATCCTCCCAAGAGCTGGGGCAGAAGCTCGACTTGAACCCGGCGCAGATCCGTAAGGATCTGGCGTATTTCGGCGATTTTGGCCGCAAGGGCATCGGTTATGATGTTTCTTATCTGATTGAGAAGATTCGCCAGATTCTGAAGCTGGACCAGAGAATTAATGTCGCGCTGGTCGGGGCAGGTAATCTCGGACATGCGCTATCCAATTACAATGCATTTCTTAAGGATAATATGAAAATCGTAGCCGTCTTCGATGCGCATCCGGCGAAAATCGGAACGAGCATCAACAATTTGACGGTGCAGCCGATGGAAGAGCTTGAGCGTACCGTGCGCGACAATGCGATCCGGATCGGGATCATTACCGTTCCGGATTTTGAGGCCCAGAATGTGGCGAACCAGCTGATTTCCGCCGGCATTGAGGCCATATTGAATTTTGCGCCTATTATTTTGAAAGCACCGGCACATATCCGAATCCATACGGCAGACTTTACGACAGACCTGCAAAGTCTGGCCTACTATTTGGATAACGGGAAGGAGGAATCGGCTCATGAAGAAACACAAGTGGATGGTTGAGAACGGCACCTTTGCTGTGTTAGAAGGCAACCAGTCGGTTATCAAGGGCTACATGGTGGTTGAGGATGACCGGATTACGTATATAGGGGAACAAAAACCGCAGATCGAGGAGCCGATCGAGATCATTGACGGAACCCATCTGCTGTTCCTGCCGGGACTGGTGAATACGCACGGCCATGCGGCGATGTCACTGCTCCGGGGCTACGGCGATGATCTGGCCCTGCAGGTATGGCTGCAGGAGAAGATGTGGCCGATGGAAGCCAAGATGAAGGCAGAGGACATTTATTGGGGAGCTTCCCTGTCAGTAGTCGAAATGCTGAAGGGCGGAACGACGGCTTTCGTTGATATGTACGATCATATGGATCAAGTCGCTTCGATTGTGGACCAGTCGGGAATGCGCGGCGTGCTAATGCGCGGCGTGATCGGCCTCTGTCCCCCTGAAGAGCAGCGTCAGAAGCTGAATGAAGCGATTGCGTTTGCGAAGGCGTGGCATGGGAAGGCCGATGGCCGCATCACATCGATGATGTCGCCGCATGCACCGTATACATGTCCACCGGAGCTGATCGAGATGTTTGTGCAGGCTTCTGAGGATCTAGATTTGCCGCTGCATACGCATATGTCGGAGACAAAAGCCGAAGTTCAGCAAAATGTGGATGATTACGGGCTCCGCCCGGTCGCGCATCTGGAGCGGCTCGGAGTATTCTCCCGACCGACACTGCTGGCGCATGCAGTTCATCTGACAGATGAGGAGATTGACATTCTTGCCAAGCACAACGTCGCGATCTCGCATAATCCGGGAAGCAACCTGAAGCTGGCAAGCGGCGTCGCGCGTGTCCCTGAACTGCTCAAGGCGGGCGTCACCGTCTCTCTCGGCACGGATGGTCCGGCGAGCAACAACAATCTGGACATGTTCGAAGAAATGCGGCTGGCTGCCCTCATTCATAAAGGGGTGAGCGGTGACCCGACAGCTGTACCGGCATCGGAAGCGCTGCGCATGGGTACGGAATATGGCGCGAAGTCCGCCTTCTTGAATGAGGTGGGCAGACTTGAAGTAGGCATGAAGGCTGACATGATCGCTCTGAACACGGATCAGGCCCATTTCCTGCCCCATACTGATTTCATCTCGCATGTCGTTTATTCGGCAAGCGCTAAAGATGTTGAGCATGTATGGGTGGACGGCAAACAGCTGGTTAAGAACGGGGAATGCCTCACCGTGGATGAGGAGCGCATTCGCCGTGAAGCCCAGCGCACGTTCGAGCGTCTGACGGCGCAGTAAGCATATTGACGTGGGAGCGGGGATGGCGGATTGAAAAAACGAACCAAGTGGATATGGCTGAGTGTATCCGGCGTATTGCTGCTGCTGTTAGGCATTCAAATCTATTATTCTTATGTGATGACAGATTCATGGAATGAGGAAAGACTGGCCATTGGTGCGGCCAGACAGTATGGGAACCTGGTGACGGCGGACAAATCATACAAGTCGGTATGGGGCGAAGATAATACATACTGGGTTGTTACCGGTCAGGGGCCGGATCAGCAGGAGCTGATCGTCTGGGTCAAATTCACCGAGGATAATGTGCCTGTGGAAGGTGCGGAGGGTGTTCATGCCGAGCCTTTGAGCAGCGGGTTGTCCGAAGAGCAGATGCGGGCGCAAATCCTCCAGGAAATGCCGAATGCCGTCATTAAACGATTGGTGCCCGGCATGTATGAAGGGGAGTACGCCTGGCAGCTGTTGTATGAGAATAGCGGCCAGATCGGCTACCGATTCTATCGCTTTCAGGACGGCAATCAGATCGGAAACGACATTATTTTGCCGAACCAGTAACACAAATGGCAGTGAAATCGGATGAATATGAAAGATCTGCGCCGATGTAAGATCGCGGGTGTAACGTTATCCGGTATTTTTTACAACATAAAAAGGTCGAAAACAGTGCGCTCACGCTGTTTTCGACCTTTTTGTATTGGCATTGTGTACGAATTTCTGCAGAAGTTTATAATATATTCACAGGTTTATATGAAAAAGTATATAAAATGTGATATACTCTAATCTGTACTTAAAAGTATATTGTTGATATTTCGTTGTTTTGTGCTCTCGTATATATTGAAAGATATCACATTTTATATAGAAAGATAGAAGGAGGAACTTCATGAAACTACGTATTGTTCCTATTGCATTGACGGTTGTTCTGTCGTCAGTGGTCCTCTTCGGCGGTTGGTTTCTATATCAGAAGTTGGCGGTTCAAAGCCCGCTTCACCAAATTGTCTCTACGTATGATGGCGTGAAGAACGCTCATATTGATATTAAACAGGATACGGTGAACTTGAAACTGGATTTGGAGCCGGACACGAATCTTCAAGGCCTCGTTCAGAAAATCCAGCAAGAAGGAACATCCGTGATCGGGAGTAAAGAATTAAAGATCGACGTGGAGGATCATTCCTCCGAGGAACTGAATGAATGGTGGGATCGTGCGATGCTTTCGGTCGCGGAGGCGATGGATAACAGGCAGTATACGGGAATCCAGACTTCGCTGGAACAGCTCGCCCAGGCTTCGCCGCATTTGCAGGCGAAGGCTTCCATTGATGATAAGAATGTATATGTAAGTCTGTCCGACGGCAAGTCGGCCAAATTTATTATCCTTCCAAGACAGGGCGGTCAGATGGGGGTGTGGAACCATGTCTAAGCTAGCTAAGGAAATTGTCATCGGGTTTATCCCCGTCCTTATTGTGTTTCTGGCTTATATCGGCGTGAACATCGTTCCGCTGCTTATTGCAGGCGCGCTGATCGGAGGGCTGCTGCTGGTGGCCAAGCTGAAAGGCGGCATCGCTGTGGGCGCTGGTCAGGAGCGCAAACGGAAGAAAAGCGGGCCGGCCAAGCTGACCTTTGAAGAGATCGGCGGGCAGGACAATGCCAAGCAGGAGCTGCGCGAGGCGCTCGATTTTCTGATTCGGCATGAAGATATTAAGAAATTCGGCATTCGCCCCTTGAAGGGCATTTTGCTGACAGGGCCTCCGGGAACAGGAAAAACGCTGATGGCCAAGGCGGCGGCGCATTATACCAACTCCGTGTTTGTAGCAGCATCAGGCAGTGAGTTTGTTGAAATGTATGTCGGTGTAGGTGCCGGGCGAATCCGGGATTTGTTCAAGGATGCTCGTAACCGAGCGGCAAAAGAAAACAAGCAGAACGCGATCATCTTCATCGACGAAATTGATGTGATCGGCGGCAAGCGTGAAGGCGGACAGCAGCGTGAATATGACCAGACGCTGAACCAGCTGCTGACCGAGATGGACGGTATCTATTCCCAGGACACCCCGCGGATTCTTGTCATTGCAGCGACGAACCGGAAAGAAATGCTCGATAGCGCGCTTCTTCGTCCCGGCAGGTTCGACCGACTAATCCAGGTGGACCTCCCGGATAAAAAGGGCAGAGCGCATATTTTGAGGCTGCATGCGGATAACAAGCCGCTCGCACCGGATGTCGATCTGGACAAAATCGCGGAGGAAACGTACGGATTCTCCGGCGCACAGCTCGAAAGCGTCATGAATGAAGCGGCGATCTATACGATGCGTGAGGAAGCCAGCATGATCACACAGCGCCATCTGTCCATGTCCATTGATAAAGTGATGATGGGCGAGCGCTCTGACCGGGAGTCGAATACCGAAGAGAAGCGGCGGGTGGCTATCCATGAGCTTGGACATGCCATCATGGCAGAGCTGGTTCGTCCGGGAAGCGTGAAGCAGGTTGCGCTCAGCCCGCGCGGCAAGGCGCTCGGCTATGTGCGGCACAATCCGCAGCAGGAGCAGTACTTGTATACCAGGACATTCCTGGAAGAGCAGATCATGATTGCGCTTGGCGGGGCAGCTGCCGAAGAAATCTATTACGGCGGGCGCAGTACCGGCTCTAGCAATGACTTTGAACAGTCGCTGAACATCGTGGAGACGATGATGAAATCGGGCCTCACTTCGCTCGGCATTATCAATATGAATATGGTGACGACTGAGGAGCTCATGAGAGAGAACAATAAGATTTTGGAAGCGTTGATGGGCCGCACGAAACAGATGCTAGAACAAAATCGGCCGATTTTCGACAACTCACTTGATATCCTGATGAAGGAGGAACTTCTCTCCGGGGAACAATTCCGTTGTCAATTTCGTGAAAATACAATTTTACCAGCATAAAATGTTATGCTGGTTATTTTTTTTTACTTTTTTCTCGTGCTAAGATATTATTATAGTTTGTCGTCTAATAGTATGTATTTTTCGACAAATAGGGGTACAATAGAGCAAGAGATACAGAAAGGATGGAGAGAACAACCATGCATTTCAAAAAAATCGGCGTCATCGGCGGCGGAACCATGGGGCAAGGAATTGCCGAAATGTTAGCTGCCAAGGGGCTTGACGTGCTGCTGGTGGAGAAAACACCGGAGAGACTGGACTATTCGTATAGCATGATCGAAACCAGCCTCGATAAGCAGCTCGAGAAGTGGGGAATTACACAGGCGGAGAAGAAGCTTATTCTTAGCCGCATCCAGAAGGTGACACATTTTGCAGAGCTCAGCTCCTGTGATATGGTCATCGAAACGATCATCGAGGATCTGGATGCGAAGAAGAAAGTATTCGAGAAGCTGGATGAAGTATGCCCGAGCCATATTATACTCGCCAGCAACACCTCCACGCTCAGCTTGACCGAGCTTGCAAGCTCGACCAAGTATCCGGAGCGTGTCATTGGCATGCACTTTATTCACCCTGTATCCAAAGTAGATTTGGTTGAAATTATTCGGGGTCTTAAAACTTCAGATCATACATTTACAGAAACGAAGCATTTCGTTGAAGAAATTACAAATAAAAAAGGGATTATGGTATACGAATCCCCAGGCTTTGTCACAACGAGAATGATCACGCTCTTGATCAATGAAGCGATGCATCTGCTTCAGGAGGGCGTAGCTTCGGCCGAGGATATCGATGATGCCATGAGAATCGGTTACAACTTCCAGCACGGCCCGCTCGAAATGGCAGACCGCTTCGGTCTGGATTCCATTCTCGCAGCGCTGGAACGCATGTTCCGCGAGTACGGGGAGCTGAAATACCGTCCGTCCATCGTGCTCAAGAAGATGGTGCGCGCGGGACAGCTCGGCGTGAAGACGGGAGAGGGCTTTTTCAAGTACGACAAGGATGGTGACCGCATATGAACATTCTCGTAATTAATGCCGGCAGCTCGTCGCTGAAATACCAGCTGTATAATATGAGCGATGAATCCGTATTGGCCAAAGGACTTGTAGAACGCATCGGTATGGACTCCTCCATTCTTACGCATAAACCGACTGGCAAGCAGGAAGTAACCGAAGTCAGCGAAATTTTGGAGCACACTACGGCGATCCGTAAGGTTCTTGGCATGCTTACAGATGCAGAGCATGGCGTCATCAGCACAATTCATGACATTCAGGCAGTAGGACACCGCGTCGTGCACGGGGGCGAATCCTTTAAGGAATCGGCGCTTGTGAACAGTGAGGCCAAGTCGGAAATTCGTCGTCTGTTCGATCTTGCGCCACTGCATAACCCGGCTTCGATGATGGGGATTCAAGCGGCAGAGACCAACATGCCAGGCATTCCGCAGGTCGTTGTCTTTGATACGGCGTTCCATCAGACGATGCCTGAAAAATCTTATCTGTACGCTATTCCTAGAGTTCTTTATAATAAGTATAAGGTGCGTCGCTATGGCGCTCACGGCACCTCCCATGCTTATGTCAGTCAGGCGGCTGCAGAGTTTCTGAACCGTCCGATCGAGGATTTGAAAATTATCACCTGCCATATCGGCAACGGCGCTTCGCTTACTGCGGTACAGGGCGGAAAATCGGTGGACACATCGATGGGTATGACGCCGCTTGAAGGCCTGATGATGGGAACGCGCAGCGGTGATCTGGATCCGGCGATCGTGCCATACGTGATGAACAAGGAAGAGCTGACGGTCAACGAGGTGAACTCGATGCTGAACAAGCATAGCGGTCTTCTCGCCATTTCCGGTGTCAGCAGCGATATGCGCGAAATTACGGAGGGCATGGAGAAGGGTGAGCCGAATTCGACTTTGGCATTCGATATGTACGAATACCGCCTCCGGAAATACATTGGCTCCTATGCAGCAGCCATGAACGGCGTGGATGTGATCGTGTTCACCGCCGGCGTAGGCGAGAACTCGATTGTGTTGCGTCAGCGCGTGCTGGAGCAGCTTACCTATCTTGGCGTAGAACTGGATGAGGAATTGAACAAAATTCGCTCCGGCGATCCGCGCCGTATTTCCACAGCGAACTCCAAAGTGGAGGTGCTGGTGATCCCGACAAACGAAGAGTTGGTCATTGCAAGGGATACGCATCGCATCGTACAAGCTTCACAGCTTGAAAAGTAGTGATATAAGGGAGAGATTATAGCATGGCGACCAAAAGTGTGATTCGTCACGTGAGCCAGCACGTCGGTCAGAGCGTAACCATCGGCGCCTGGATCAACAACAAACGTTCCAGCGGAAAAATTCAATTTTTGCAGCTGCGGGACGGAACGGGATACATCCAGGGCGTAGTGGTCAAAAGTGAAGTGCCCGAGCAGGTATGGAATGATGCCAAAAGCTTGACCCAGGAGAGCTCTTTGTATGTGACCGGCGTCATACGTGAGGAACCGCGCAGCCAATCCGGGTATGAAATGACCGTGACCGGAATTGAAATTATTCATCTTACAGAGAACTATCCGATTACGCCGAAGGAGCACGGTGTTGATTTTCTGATGGACCATCGTCATCTGTGGCTCCGTTCGCAGAAGCAGCGGGCGATTATGGTGATCCGTGCGGAAATCATTCGCGCAGTGCAGGAATATTTCGATACGAACGGCTTCACGCTGGTTGACCCGCCGATTCTGACGCCAACGTCCGCGGAGGGCACGACGAATCTGTTCCACACCAAATATTTTGAAGAGGATGCCTATCTGACCCAGAGCGGCCAGCTGTACCTTGAGGCTGCAGCCATGGCGCTCGGTAAAGTGTATTCCTTCGGTCCGACGTTCCGGGCTGAAAAGTCCAAAACTCGCCGCCACCTGATCGAGTTCTGGATGATTGAGCCGGAGATGGCCTTCACAGACCATGAGGAGAGCCTTCAGGTGCAGGAGCAGTTTATTACGCATGTCGTTCAATCGGTCGTTAAAAACTGCCGTCAGGAGCTGGAGACCATCGGTCGCGATATCTCCAAGCTGGAGGCGATTTCGGCTCCGTTCCCGCGGATTACGTATGACGAAGCGATTGAGTTCCTGAACTCGAAAGGCTTTGACGTTCCATGGGGCGAGGACTTTGGTGCTCCGCATGAGACGGCGATTGCTGAAAATTATGACAAGCCGGTATTCATTACCCATTATCCGGCTAGCATCAAAGCATTCTATATGAAGCCGGATCCGAATCGTCCGGAGGTCGTACTGTGCGCCGATATGATCGCGCCAGAGGGCTACGGGGAGATTATCGGAGGATCGCAGCGGATCGATGATCCTGAGCTGCTGGAGGAGCGGTTCAAGGAGCATGAGCTGTCTATGGATACCTATCAGTGGTATATGGACATTCGCAGATACGGCTCTGTTCCGCATTCCGGCTTCGGGCTCGGACTTGAGCGTACCGTAGCCTGGATTTGCGGCTTGGAGCATGTGCGCGAAACGATTCCGTTCCCGCGGATGCTGTACCGGTTGTACCCGTAACCGTGAGAGGTGAGTCTATGGACCGCAGCGACTTGGCGGCAGGAATGGCTGCCGGCATGAGCCAGCGAATGGCTGTGCTGCCATACGCTTTTCTCCGACATTATCGCTCTCTCGGGATCAGCGATCGTGAAGCGATGCTGCTCATCCACCTGATCGGATATCAACAGGTGGAATACAACGAATTTCCTTCGATTGAAGAGCTGCAGCAGGTCACTGGCGTTTCGCCGGAGACGATCGCGGCAAGCTTGCAGCGATTGATCAAGGAAGGGCTGCTCGGCATCGACGAGTATGTGGACGAAGAGCAGGGGATTCACTATGAGCGCTACAACCTGAACCAGTTATACGAGAAGCTAGCGGCACGCCTGTCGGAGGAAGCTGAGGGGCCATCAGGCCGCGGCAAGGTTCGTTCTGCTCCATCAGCCAGGTCCCGGAATGAATTGCGGGAAACGGCTGCTTCCCTCGCGGCTCCGGTGAAGGAAGAGCGGAATCTGTTTACGATTTTTGAGAAAGAATTCGGCCGGCCGTTATCCCCGATGGAGCTGGAGACAATCTCCGGCTGGGTCGATGAGGATCGTTATCCGGACGAGCTTATTCTGCTTGCTTTGAAGGAAGCGGTATTTGCCGGAAAGCTTCATTTTCGTTATATTGATAGAATTCTGCTGGAATGGAGCCGTAATCGCGTACGCACCGTCCAGGATGCCAAAGCGTATACGCAAAAATTCAGAGGCAGATCATAATGACGGACAAAGCACGCCCTTCGGGGCGTGTTTTTTCTTTCTGGTGTGGTTTAGTTGAATGCTATTGAAACAGGACGGGTTCAAGCGTATCATGAAGGAATATCGTTTCAAGGATGGGGAGACGCCAGTTTGCTTACTAGAGAAGATTCAAGCAGCTTCACAGCAAGCCTGTTATTCATGGTTGTAACGATTATCATTGCGCAGACAGGATCCGCTTATATGATATGGGTGTGGGGAATTGGACTGATTGTGAGCGGGATACTGCTCCGCAAACGTTCACAAGCGATCTTCAACACAACTATTGTGGCAACCGCTCTGCTGCTTGGTTACGTTCTGTACAAGGCTTTTAGCGCATGGATCCGTCACGGATTGGCCGATACGGGCGATCTGGCCATTGTGTTATCACGTCTGGGATTAATGGTCTTTATATTGCCGCTGGCTGCGGCCTCATGTAGCTTGGGGCAAGGCAGGCCGCGGCTCATGACTGCCGGACAATGGGGGCGGGCGCTTTATTTTCCATGGATTATTACCGGTTTTCGGCGAGATCCGGCCTGGCGATTCATGCTTATCTTTGCTGCGGTTTCAGCCGCTGCATTTGCTTTTGTCGTGGATTGGAGCCGGGATGATTTGGCGCAGCTGGCGTTCTATGCCCTGCTGTTTGCGCTCATCAATGCCGTTCTGGAAGAGTTGTTATGGCGCGGGTATGTCCTAAGCCAGCTGACCGAGGATTACGGTGATATCAAGGGGCTTGTCATCGGGGGCACAGCGTTTGGTTTCTATCATCTTCATCTTGGTTTTCCCTGGACGATCTGTCTGCTGTTCTCCTTGTTCGGGATGATGATGGGAGCTGTGGCGATCCGATCTCAGGGGCTCGGTCCAGTGATTGTGATGCATGCTGTGATGAATCTGTGGTTTGTGATGAGTGGGATGATTATTTGACAGCTACATAGGTTCATAGGTTCATATGATATATGGCTAGACTAGGTTGTACCAAACAAAATCAATGATGTTACAGGAGTGAACTTTCATGGAAATTACAATACGGACATTAACGCCGGATGACGCAGAGGAGCTTCTCCGTTTAAGCTTGCGGCTCGATCAGGAGACCGCTTATATGCTGTATGAGCCTGGTGAGCGTAAAACAACGGTTGAACAGCAGCGGAGCAGGTTAACCGCCATCCACGAATCGGAACATTCCACGTTTATTGGTGCTTTTGACCAGGAACAGCTGGTCGGATTTATTGCCGGCAATGGCTCCTCGCTTAAACGAGTCCGTCATTCGCTGTATATCGTGATCGGCATCCTTCAGCAATATTCTGGCCAGGGCATTGGCAAGAAGCTGTTCCGGGAGCTCGAGGCATGGGCGAGGGCGCACGGCATTCACCGTATGGAGCTGACGGTGATGGCTCATAACGAGCCAGCGGTGAAGCTATACACGGCGATGGGGTTTGAAATAGAGGGGACCAAGAAGCATTCGCTGATCCTAAACGGTGCCTATATTGATGAATATTACATGGCCAAAATATTGGAGAATTGATCGCGGAATACATATTCAGCCAGTGTGAATGAAGCGTCTCTATGGGGCGCTTTTTTATTTTTTTATCAAAAAGTGCAGGGGTAGTCCACCCTAATCGCGTCTATTGCTTATGGGAAGGAGGGGAGAGCCATTGAAGCAGAACAATTAGTCACACGCATCCTCCAGGGCGATCAGGAGGCTTTTCGCGAGCTGGTTGAACAGTACAGCCAACATGTGTTTCATACGGCATACTCGGTGCTGCGGGATGTCAAGGAAGCGGAGGATGCATCACAGGAAGTGTTTCTTCAAGTGTACCGGGCTCTCCCCCAATACCGGTCTGAAGGATTTAAAACCTGGATCACCCGCATTACCTTAAACAAGGCGATCGATATCAAGCGCAAGCTGTCCCGCAAGGTGCATGAGCAGGCAGCCGAAGGTATGCAGGAGCTGGACAAGCTGCCTTCCCAAGATGAGGATGTGGTTGCCCTCCTGATTCGCAAGGAGAAGAGGGAAGAACTTCAGAATAAGTTGGGTGTTCTCCCTGATAACCACAGGGAAGTGGTAACGGCTTTTTATCTGGATGAGAAAAATTATGAGCAGATTGCCGCCGAACTGAACACCACGGTCAAAACAGTGGAATCCAAGCTGTACCGTGCAAGGCAATGGATTCGCAAACGATGGAAGAAGGAGGAATGGAGATGAAACAGCCTCATCACCAGCTCAGAAGTGTGGCGGAGGCATATATTCGGGGCGAAGTCTCGGATGATGAAGCCGCCTGGTTTGAAGCTTGCATTACTTCGGACGATTCGGCTCTTGCGCTCTATATGGAGGCGCTGGCTGATATCGAAGCGGAGCTGCCGACACTGGAAGCGCCCGATCAATTTGCCGAGCGGCTGATTGCGCATGAGAAGATCGTGCCTTACCGGTCAGCGGTGCCGGAGTCCGATAAGGACAGGCCGAAACGATGGTATGAGCGGCCGCTGTTCCATTATACCATCGCAGCTTCCATCACAATGCTGTTTATGTTCTCGGGCGCATATGAGCGGCTTCTTCCAGCCGAGGATGGCCTTGTGCCTGCTGCCGATTCCACGATGCCTTCCTACAGCGAGCGATGGGTGGATACAACGACGGGCTGGATTGACCAGCTCTTGACCAGATAGATTTACGTGAGAGGATGATGTTAACATGACAACACCGCGAAGCAAAATGGTTGCGCTTGTGTTGAATATGCTCCCCGGTCTCGGACATTACTATTGGGGACGAAGGGTTCGCTCCTTGCTGTATCCGCTGCTGTTCTTCGGCAGCCTCTGCGGAGGATTTGTCCTGGGCGTCATGACAGCGTCTGAAGGGCTGTTTGTGCTCGGTGTACTCGCTGCGGTATTTTTCTGGGGGATCAGCATGCTGGACCTGTTTATTGCGCTGCTCCGCGAGCCCCGGATGGCCACGGTATACGATGAATACGGCCGCCCGATGCAGACGCGCGGGGACGTTAGAGAAGAGACCGAGCGATTCTATACGATTCTGCTTTCTTTCATCCCTGGTCTTGGTCACTTTCAGCTAGGCTTAATGCAGCGTGGACTGTCATTTCTGATTGCCTTTTTCGGGCTGGGCACATTTCTGGTGTTTATTTCGGTCTTTACGAATGAGTCGGCCTTTCTGATGTTTTTAGGCGTGCTGCCGATCATTTGGCTGTATTGCATGTTTGATGTGGTGAAGCTGGTTAATCGCAAGCATGAGGGAGAGCTGCTGTTTGATCGCAGCTTGTTCGAGGAATTGGAGATCGGTCGTGAGCACGGACGAAGAAGCAAGATGTTTGCGACTCTGTTGTCGGTGTTTCCCGGAGCGGGACAGATGTATCTTGGCCTGCAGCAGCGAGGCATGCAGCTCATGATTCTGTTTTTGGGCAGCATTTATATATTGGATGAGTTCCGGTTATCCTTGTTTTTGTTCCTGATTCCGCTCATCTGGTGTTATGCCCTGTTCGACGGCCTCCAGCAAGCGAGCCGATATGGCAGGGAGCCGCTGGAGGACCGCCCGCTTATTAAAGGGGGGGAAGCGCAGCGGCGCTGGCTGGGTATCGGGCTGATCACCCTCGGCATTTATTTCGTATTCTCGACGATGGTATTGCCGCTGATCCATACGCTTCTTCCTGACTGGCACCTGGACTACCAGGCCCGCACCTACCTGAAAACGGGGATTGTCGCGGCTATCCTGATTGGTGGAGGTATCAAGCTGATGACCGGGAGCAGGCAGAAGGTTATGCCGCCTGAGCCGCTTGCACCGGAGCCGCCGTCTTTTGAATCCGGCAGGGAATTGGGCAAGTGATTAAACAAGATAAAAACCTGTAAACGCGAAAAGTCGTTTACAGGTTTTTTAGTCTTATCTCAACAAGCGTATAAATGACGATATATGCCACCGCAGCAATGATCGCAGTAACCAAGAAGCTTCTGGTTACAAGAGCCAGAGCAAGCAGCACAGCTCCGCTGATGAGAAGAAGAAGGCCCACCAGTCGGTTCGCCACTTTAAAGTTTCGCGGATTTTTCAGTGAAGCTGCCGTTTTGTAGGCATAGAAGTTTTTATGGGTTTTGGGCGGGATCACCACCATCAGAGCCCCGTATAGAAGAAAGATGATTCCGAGCGATAAACTTGGATCCAAAAGAACACCTCTTTCATCATTTCGGCTGGGAACGGTACCGTCTTGGCTGCAATGACGTCACACTGGAAGGGAGCTGTCAAGGTAAGCTTGCAGCTTGGCCAAGTCACTCCCTCACTCATGTTCACCCTTAAATACGATATGCGCGGGTCCCTGCCTCTTCATCTGATTCTGTGTTTATTGCGCGCTGTGCAGGCGGGCGGCATTCAAAAGCAGACGACGGTAGGAGTATTCGAATATAAACTCAAACGCCTCCAGATGTTTCTTTGCTTCGAACGCGTTGTTGCCCCAGGCATAAATGCCGTGGTTGCGCAGCAAAATGCCGGGCACTGCCGGGTCGATCGCATCCGGTACAAGTTCGGCAATGCGCGGGATTTCCGCATAGTTCGGCAGGATCGGAATGCGAATCGCCGCATCCTCCTCCCAAATGTTAAACGCTTTGATCAGCTCGATTCCCTGGGCAGGGACATACCCTTGTTCACCATACCAGTCGCTGATCAGATTGTTATCGATGGTGTGCACATGGAAGATGGCGCCGCACCCTGTTTTGCGATAAATCTCACAGTGAATTAACGTTTCGGCACTCGGTTTTAAACCGGTTGCTTCACACGGCACCCCGTTCTGATCCACGAAGAGATAATCTTCAGGCGTATGTACCGACTTATCCTTTCCACTGGCTGTCACGGCAAAATAAAACTGTTCCGGGTTGAAATCACCCACGCGGACCGACAGATTGCCGCTGGTGCCGGGGAACCAGTTTCGCGAAGCGAACAGTTCCTTAATCCCCTTAAGATCCTGCAGGGCAGCCTGTTTCTGTTCAAGCCGGATATCTGAAAATGCCACTTACAGCACCTCCTGTTTAAACTTGTTTCTCATGTCGTTCTGAATGTCGGTAAATGTTTCGAAAGGCACATGAAACACGCCAAGCTTCTTGCACTGTTCAGTAAGCGTGGAGCGGGAATACACCAGATCGGCTTGTTTGGCGCCTTCGAAATCGGTGAGGCTGTCCCCAATCAGAATCCGGTAATACTGCTCGGTCGGGAACTGGTCCATCACGGTCACCTTGCACATGCCGCAATCGTTATGGCAAGACCCCTTGCACGGATGAGGCCACGTAATCTCGATGCGCTCACTATCGAAGTTCGAACCGTTGCAATAAATATGATCTGCCGGGATGCCAAAGGGCTTCAGCAGAGGATCGACAAAGAAGTCGATGCCGCCGCTTGTGACATAAAATTCAATCTGTTCGGATTTCAAATAATCGAGAAATGCTGCAAAGCCTTCCCGAATGCCTGCATTCTCCAGCACAAAGCTTGTGATTTCTTCCTTCATGGACGAAGGGAAGAGGGCAAACATGCGGCCCACGCCCTCGCGGATCGAAATCCTCCGTTCTACCGTATCCTTCATAATCGGCTCATAGCCTTCAGGCTTGAAATGCTTCATAATGGCCACGATATTGTCGTTGTTCGTAATGGTTCCGTCAAAGTCGCAAAAGACGACCGGTTTTCTTCCTGATGTCATACTTCTCCTCCCCAGATGTCGAGTGCGGCTTTCAGCTCCTGATGCTGCTCGGCATACTCGGTCAGAGGGATGGACTTCATTGCGGCATCAATCGCTTGAACGAAAGCTCGTCCACCTGCCTCGGTGCCCATCGGATGTCCGTGGATGCCTCCGCCTGCGTTCACGACGACATCGCTGCCGAAGTCGCGAAGGATCCGCGGCACAAGCCCCGGGTGAATGCCCGCCGAAGGCACAGGCATGCTGCGCTTGACGTCCAGCTTGGCACTGTGCAGCTCGTTGCGGATGGCGAGATTCTCTTCACGCGGCATCGTTACAGATCCGTAAGGAGATGGGAAGAGCACCAGATCCGCGCCGGCGATCCGCATCAGCTGACCGAGCAGAACCGGGGCAGCGATCCCGTAATGCTGCGCTTGGTAGAAGGCGCCCGCCATCGACGGATGTGCCATGATCGGCACTTGAATGTCCGGATCGGAGGCGAGCTCGTGCAGGACGTCATATCCATAGGCCAGCACATTGAACAAGAGCGCGTTCGCGCCTGCATCGATGGCCCGCAGGGCGCGCTCGCGCAGCCCGGACGTTCTGCCGGTCAGGTTCGCGGCATACAGCAGCTTTCTGCCGGTTGTCTGCTCGGTTTCTCGGGCAGCTTCGATGCACAGCTTGACCCTTTTTTCAATCGGTGTAAGCTCGTTCTCGAACAGAATTTCATCGTCCTTGATCAGATCCACGCCGCCAAGCGCTTGGCGAATGAACTGATCTCTCAGCTCATCGGCGTTCAGGCCGATGACCGACTTGAAGATGCTCATCAGCAGCGGACGGTTGTGCACACCGAGCAGGTCACGGATGCCGTCGATGCCGAACTTCGGTCCTGGAAATCCGCTCATGAACTCGGGGGACAGCTCCAGCCTGGTCAGCTTGATGCGCCCGTCCATCGAGATTTTGCCAAAGACCGTCACCAGCAGGGCAGGGATATCCCGGCTGAAATTGATGTCCGGATATCCGATGCGGACGTCCGCATAGCGGCTGCCCGGCTCCCAGCCTTCATGGACCTCTACGGAGACCACTTCGCCCAGATGCTTCTGCATGGCGTCCCGTTTCGCCTGGGGCAGCTCGGTCCAGCTGCCGACGGTCATGCCGACCGCAATCGACGTCGCTTTTTTGTGAAAATCCGCCTGGTCGTCATAAATTCGATACGTTGCGATACATTGACTCATGACAATTGCTCCTTCAGCAGCGTGCCCATCTCCTTGGAGCGCTCTGCGCAGCGATGTACGGCCGCAATGACCGTTTCAAAGAAATCTCCTTTGTCCAGTGTCTCGAGCGCGGCTTGGGTGGAGCCGTTAGGCGAGGTGATCTTGGCCCGCAATGCGGAAGGATCTTCGCCAGTCTGCTGCACCATGCGCGCCGCTCCGAGAATCGTTTGCAGCGTCAGCTCGCTGCTCTGCTCGGGGGTCAGTCCGCCGCGGATGCCGGCTGCGGTCATCGCCTCCATCATGTAATAGAAGTAGGCAGGTCCGCTTCCGGAAATTCCGGTCAGAATGTCCATTTTCTCTTCTTCAATAATGGTGACGCTGCCGACCGCTTCGAATAGGTTCAGCACAAGCTGGCGTTGTTCCTCAGCCATCCCTTTAGAGAAGGAAATGCCTGTGGAACCAAGGCCGATGGACGTTGATGTATTCGGCATCGTGCGGGCCACCGGCTGCGGCCGCCCCAGCAAGCTCTGAATCGTCTGGATGGACAGTCCCGCGATGACAGAGATGATCAGCTGGTCAGGGGACAGCAGAGGGCCGAGATCTTTGATTGCCTTGGCGGCGTCCTTCGGTTTCATTGCCAGTACGATGACGGATGAACGGCTCAATATGTTTGTTTTTTCAGCTTCATCTGTTGCGAATTGAATACCGTAACGGTCGCTCAGCTCGTTCAGTCGGCTCGCATTGCTCCGGTTCAGCATGAACACCTTCTCGGGAAGCACGACGGCACGGCTGACGAGGCCGCGAACGATCGCCTCAGCCATGGAGCCGGCGCCGTAGAAGGTGATGGTGTCATCTATTAAAGGCCGGTTCTGCGGGGATTGGCACATGGTTGTTTCCTCCTTCATGGATGGTTAGATTTAATTGCGTATTTGGCCACTACCGATAATAACATATTTGGTGGAAGTAAGCGCGGGAAGTCCCATAGGACCCCGTGCATGCAGCTTCTGGGTGCTGATGCCGATTTCGGCGCCAAATCCGAATTCAAATCCGTCGGTGAAGCGGGTGGACGCATTGTGATAGACGGCTGCGGCGTCCACTTCCTCGAGGAAGCGCTCCGCATGTTCCGGCGTCTCAGTCACGATGCATTCCGAATGTTTCGTACCGTATGTTGTAATATGGTCGATAGCCTCATCTAGATCATTGACGATCTTCACGTTCAAAATATAATCGTTATACTCCGTCGCATAATCCTCGGCCGTGGCTTTCACCGCCCAAGGGATGTAATGCAGCGTTCGCTCACAGCCGCGGAGCTCGACATTGCGGCTGCGGAACTGTTCTGCCAGCTCCGCCAGATGCGCCTCTGCATATGCGCGGTGGACGATCATCGTTTCCATCGAGTTGCAGACCGATGGGCGCTGCACTTTGGCGTTCAGTGCGATGGCGCCGGCCATGTCGGGGCGGGCCGTTTCGTCGATGTAAGTATGGCAAATGCCTGCCCCGGTTTCGATAACCGGCACGGTGGCATTCATCACGACGTTCTGGATGAGCGAGCTGCCACCCCGAGGGATGATGACATCCAGCACGCCGTTCATCTTCAGCATTTCGTCGACTGACGCACGGTCCGGGTCCTCCACGAGCTGAAGCGCCTCTTTTGGCAGCGCCGTTTGCTCCATGGCCTGGTGCAGCACCTCGATGATTTTGCGATTGGAGGACAGCGCCGCGGAGCCGCCGCGCAGGACGACGGCGTTGCCTGTCTTGAGGCACAGACCTGCGGCATCGACCGTGACGTTCGGACGCGCCTCATAGATGATGCCGATCAGGCCGATAGGCACGCGTTTTTTGACGATGCTCAGCCCGTTCGGACGCTCGAATTGCTCCAGCGTGTCACCGACCGGGTCCGGAAGGGCTGCAATCTGTCTTAATCCTTCGGCGATGCCTTCGATGCGAGCCTCATTCAGTGCGAGGCGATCCAGCAGGGAAGAAGAGGTGCCCAGTTCTTTCCCGCGGAGAAGGTCTTCCGCATTCGCGGCAATGATGTCCTCGGCTTGCCGAACGAGCGCATCGGCCATCGCGAGCAGCGCCTCGTTCTTCTGGGCGGTGCTCCGTTTAGCGAGCTGCCCGGTTACGCTTTTGGCCAGCTGTGCTTTGTTGTATACCTCACTCATGATTCATTCCTCCTGACAGATTGATATTAGAAATTCTATAGCAAGCATGATCGTATCTATTTCAGGGTAATCCATTCGTCGCGGTGAATCACTTCCAGCCTGTGAACTTCGCCCAGCTTGGCAACGACCTCGCCGGTTGGCAGTCCGAGTACAGCTTGAAGCTGCTCCTCATCATAATTGACGATTCCGCGCCCAATGCATTCATCGTGCGCATTCCGCACTTCCACCACATCTCCGGCATGAAAATGTCCTTCCACCCGCTTCACTCCGACAGGAAGCAGGCTGTGCCCGCCATGCAGCAGCGCCTTCTCGGCACCTGCGTCAACGATAATCTGACCCAGCGGCGAGGACGTAAAGCCCAGCCATTGCTTCTTCACGGGAAGGGAGGCGAGCTGGGTGGCAAAATAGGTGCCCTTGCCCCGGTGTTCCAGCGCCTTGAGCAAATCGCCTTCCTCCTTGACCTGCCCGATGAATACGGGTACGCCGCCGCGGGTGGCGATTTTGGCGGCATCGATTTTGGAGCGCATGCCGCCTGTACCAACGCTCGATCCGGCGCCGCCTGCCGCGCTGTAAATTTCGGCGGTGATTTCCTCGATTTCATCCAGCCGCTTCGCATCTGCCGATTTACGCGGGTCGGCTGTATACAAACCGTCCATATCGGTCAGGATGAGCAGCTGCTGTGCCCGGACAAGATTGGCAACCAGGGCGGACAACGTATCATTGTCTCCGAATTTAAGCTCGTCAATGGAGACGGTGTCGTTCTCGTTAATAACAGGGATGACCCCTTGCTTGAGCAGCTCGTCAATGGTCATGCTGGCGTTGTTCATCCGCTTGCGGCTGGCAAAGTCGGTCCGGGTCAGCAGGATCTGGGCAGACGTAAGGCCGTGCCCGGCAAAGGCGTTCTGGTAAGCTCGCATAAGCAGCGCCTGCCCGACAGCTGCCGCCGCTTGCTTCTCATGCAGCTGGCGCGGCCTTGAGGCATAGCCAATCTTTCGAAATCCGGCAGCGACGGCTCCGGATGTGACCAGCAGCACATCATAGCCGGCGGATCGCAGCGACGCCAGCTCGCCGGCATAAAAGCCGACCGCTTCCATGTTAAGTCCGCCTTCGCTGCTCGTAAGCGAACTGCTTCCAATCTTTACGACGATGCGTGGGCGCATCGCAATCACTTCCTTACACGTATTGTCATTTCTCCGAATTGAATACAAAAAAACTTCCGTCCTTATGCAAAGGACGAAAGTTTGTGCTTCCGCGGTACCACCTTTATTGATGAGCACAGCTCACCCGGCTTGATCCTTGTAACAGCAGGGAACTGTCCTGCTGCACGCAGGCCGCTCGGGGGTAGGATTCGGAAAGGGGTCGCGGCAGATTCTTTCAGCCCATGGAATCCGCTCTCTATAATCGCGCCTGGCTCTCTTACTGGTCCCTTCAACGCGTTTCATCAAGTATGTGTTTCGTTAATGCCAGAATACCACACTGTACTTTATTTTTCAAAAGGAAAAAGCCTGACTAGAACAGGTTCAAAGCGCGAATTCTGTGCACAGCCTCACGCAAACGCTGCTCGTCGCTGAGCAGGCCGATGCGGACATAGCCTTCGCCGTGGGTGCCGAATCCGACGCCTGGCGCAACCGCTACCTTGGCTTCTTCCAGCAGCAGATCGGCAAAGGAGACGGAGGTGTACCCCTTCGGCACAGGCAGCCAGCAGAAGAAGGAGCCCTTCGGCTTGTCGGCCTGCCAGCCGATGTCCGCCAAAGCGTCATAGAACGCATCCCGCCGGGACTGGTACCGGGACACCAGATCCTCCACACACTGCTGGGAGGAGGTGAGCGCCGTTGCGGCCGCTGCCTGGATGCCTCCAAACAGGCTGACATAGATGTGGTCCTGAAGCGCATTGATCAGCGATATGATCTTCGCATTGCCGAGCGCAAAACCGACACGCCATCCAGCCATATTGTACGTTTTGGACAGCGTATAAAATTCCACGCCGACCTCCTTGGCTCCTTCCGCTTGCAGGAAGCTGACCGGACGGCTGCCGTCAAACCCGATCGCACCGTATGCAAAATCACTGGCCACCACGATGCCGTGCTTGGCTGCAAACGCAACGGTATCTTCGTAAAAAGACAGCGGCGCCGTCGCGGATGTCGGATTGTTCGGATAATTAAGAAACATCAGCTTCGCCTTGTCGCGATCCGCTGGGGTAATCGCATCATAATCAGGCAGAAAGCCGTTCTGAGCGGTTAGCGGCATGAATTTCATCTCAGCCCGGGCAAGCGCTACGCCTGACCAGTAATCCGGATAGCCCGGATCGGGTACGAGGCACACATCGCCGGGATTGAGCAGCACCTGTGGCAGCTGAACCAGGCCTGTCTTTCCGCCGAACAGAATCGCGACCTCGGTTTCTGGATCAAGATCGACGTTGTAATCAGCTTTGTAGCGGGTGGCAATCGCTTCCTTCAGGAAGGAAAAGCCGGTAAAGGGCGAATATTTATGAAACTGCGGCTGCCCGGCAGCTTCCTTCAAACTGTCGACAATGTGAGCGGGGGTCGGCTGATCCGGGTTCCCCTGGCCCAAATTAATGACATCATGCCCCTGGGCGATCTGACGGTTGACGTTGGCTACCAGCGTCGCAAAAAACTGGGTCGGCAGCTGAGACATCAGCTCGGCGGGTTCTATCGTAAAAGGATTCAAATGTTGGCTCATTGTTTCTTCATCACTCCGGTTATCGAAATACACATACGTTACAAATACAGTACAAACAAGAAGTAAGAAATCAGACATCGCACAAAGTGATTTGTGCACAATAGCAAGCAATTAGAAATAATTTATCACGATTTATCAGGGCTGTATAGAGGGAATAGGGATCGGCTCTTGCAGTCGGGCTGCGCTGAAGGCTATGATAACAGCATGGCTTTTCATTTTCATGATCCGAATACTTATTCGCGCGAAGGTTGTCCGGATATGGCTCTTTCGTGCTCAAAGGTTAGCATATACGGCAGGAGGAAACGTGATGGGAGAACAAGTGAAATCGGAAATGAATATCGCTGTGGTTCAGGCTTATGTGGAGCTCGGTGATCCGGACGCCAATTTGAAGCGCATGCTGGACCTGATGGAGAAGGCGGCATCGGCAGAGGAGAAGCCGGATGTCATCGTGCTTCCGGAAATGTGGAACACAGGGTACGCGCTTGATCGCATCCGGGATATTGCCGATCCGGAAGGGCGCCGCCTGCCGGAGCAGTTGTCCGCATTTGCCCGTAGCCACGGCATTCAGGTTGTCGGCGGCTCGATTGCGGAGAATATCGGCGGACAGATTTATAACAGCATGTATGTGTTTGGCCGGAATGGGGAGCAGCTGGCGAAATACTCGAAAATCCATCTGTTTCGGCTAATGGACGAAGAGAAGCATCTTCAGGCGGGAGAGCAGGTCGTCAGCTTCGAGCTGGAAGGCATCACCGCCGGAGCTTCCATCTGTTATGATATCCGCTTTCCGGAGCTGTCGCGCACGCTTGCGCTGGCAGGGGCACAGGTGCTGTTCGTACCGGCTCAATGGCCGCATCCGCGCCTACATCATTGGCGCACGCTGCTCATGGCCCGGGCGATTGAGAACCAGATGTACGTTGTGGCCTGCAATCGCGTCGGAACGAGCGGCGATACGGACTTCTTCGGTCATTCCATGATCATCGATCCGTGGGGAGAGATCGTTGCCGAGGGCGGCGAGGAAGAGATGATTCTGACCGGCAAGCTCGACCGCGCGCTGCCGGGAGAAGTGAGACAGCGCATCCCGGTATTCGAGGACCGGCGTCCCCGGCTATACTTCTAGCTTGGCGGTCGGTCATATCTTCAGTTTCTATCTCTGGCAGGGCGGGTATACTATGGATAATCCGCTCGAGAGGAGGTATGGAGAATGGCAGACAACAACCCGACAGGCAGCCGTGAAATCGAGAAGAAAGAACAGCAGAAGGAACAGTTTCGCAGCTTTGTTGAGGAAGCAGCGGGCGGCGGGAACAACCAGGACGATGCCGCCATTCAAGAGCAGTCGCGCACTGCGGATGAACAGAACCGGCTGATTGACCAGCATAATCTGCGCAAATAATGATCCGGCCGGGATCGGCTTGTAGAAGGGCAGCCTGGTGCTGCACACCATAAATATAGCTGAATTTAAAAGGCAGGTCCCAAAAATCGATTGCGATTATTGGGGCCTGCCTTTCGGTTTGTATAGGTATGGATTACATGCGGGGCGGATCCTGGATGTCTTCCACGACCAGCTTGTCGAGCACCTGCTTGAATGTATCAATAAAAGCTTCGGCTGCCTTCGACAAGTATCTTCCGTTCCGATAGGCGACAACCAGCGTCCGGCTCGGCGACGGCTCCGCAAGCGGGAGATACACCGGAATGAACTCGCTGCGCTTGGCCCGGGCGATAAAGCGTGGCACCAGCGTGATCCCCATGCCGGTAGCGACGAGAGACTGGAGCGTCTCGATGTTGTTGCTCTCAAATACGACGTTCGGTTCAAAACCGGCATCCCGACATATATCAAACGTCAGCTTCCGGAAGCCCTGCCCTTTTTTGAGCACCACAAACGCTTCATTCCGGATCTCGTCAATCGTAATGGGCCGAACCGGGTCAGCGGCTGCCCGTTCCGCAAGCGGATGCTGCGGCGGCACGGCCAGATCGATCATTTCCTCGCCGATCGGCACCCAGGACAGCGAAGGCTCGGACAGCGGCAGCGCCAGCAGGCTGAGATCTGCCTTTCCGCTGGCCGTCAGCTTCTCCAGATTCATGGACGAATCCTCAAGCAGCGTAATTTCGATATCGGGATAACTTTGTTTGAATGCCGGGAGGACGCGCGGCAGCAGGTGAGAGCCGGTAATCGGCATGCTTCCGACCACCACTTTTCCTTTACGAAGCTGGGAAATATCCGACATTTCCTGCTTCAGCTGCTCCACTGCATCCATAATTTTCTGCGCATGCTCGACAAAGCTTGCGCCTGCATGCGTCAGCTCGACTGTGCTCGTATTGCGCTGAAACAGCCGTACACCGAGCTCCTTCTCCAGTTTCGACAGCTGCTGGCTCAGGGAAGGCTGGGCGATATGAAGCTTCTCTGCGGCGCGCGAAAAGTTCTTGTCAGCTGCGATCTGCAGCGTATATTGCAATTGTCTTAATTCCATATCGTATCACTCCGTTATAGCTGAATCCTATTACATCTATAGTTATTATATCTTGGAACAATGAAGAAGGAAATGTTATATTACTATCATCGTAAAGATGCTGATTCGTTACAATGACTGCTGGAGCAGTCAGAGCACCAGAATCGCATCTCTCATGAACGTATTGGAGCCTGTTTATGGACGTAAAGAACAATGGGGTGATATTGATGAGTAAAAAGACAATGTTCGAGAAAATCTGGGATAATCATGTCATTCATCAGGAAGAAGGCAAGCCGAGCATTCTGTACATCGACTTGCATCTGGTGCATGAGGTTACTTCGCCGCAGGCGTTTGAAGGTTTGCGTCTAAGCGGCCGCAAGGTGCGCCGTCCGGAGCTGACGTTTGCTACGATGGACCACAATGTGCCGACCAAGGATCGCTTTAACATTACCGACCCGATTTCGAAGCAGCAGATCGATACGCTGACGAAGAACTGTCAGGACTTTGGCGTAACGCTATTCGACCTGGACACGATCGACCAGGGGGTTGTCCATGTTATGGGGCCTGAGCTTGGACTCACGCACCCGGGCAAGACGATTGTATGCGGCGACAGCCACACCTCCACGCATGGCGCATTCGGAGCGCTTGCGTTCGGGATCGGAACGAGCGAGGTTGAGCATGTGCTCGCGACGCAATGTCTGCAGCAGGCCAAGGCGAAGACGATGGAGGTTCGCTTTGTCGGGAAGCGCAAGCCTGGCGTTACCGCGAAGGATATGATCCTCGGCGTTATCGCCAAGTACGGCACAGACTTTGCTACCGGTTATGTTATCGAATATACAGGCGAAGCCATCCGCGAGCTGTCGATGGAAGAGCGCATGACTGTATGTAACATGTCGATCGAAGGCGGAGCAAGAGCAGGGATGATCGCTCCGGACGAGACGACGTTTGAATATTTGCGTGGACGTCAGTATGTGCCGCAAGGCGAGGCTTTCGATGCCGCTGTGGCGGAATGGAAGAAGCTCGTTACCGATGAAGGCGCGGAATTTGACAAGGTGGTTGAATTTGACGTTGAGACACTGATTCCTCAAGTGACCTGGGGCACGAGCCCGGGCATGGGCACAGACATTACTTCTAGCGTGCCGAATCCGGCTGATTTTGCAACCGAGAACGAGCGCAAAGCTGCCGAAAAGGCGCTGGAGTATATGGGACTTGAGCCGGGAACTCCGATGTCGGAAATTCCGATTGATTATGTCTTCATCGGCTCCTGCACGAACGGACGGATTGAGGATCTTCGCGCAGCTGCGGCGGTAGCGAAAGGTCATAAAGTGTCTGATAAGGTAACGGCGATCGTTGTGCCGGGCTCTGGCCGTGTGAAGATTCAGGCCGAGAAGGAAGGGCTCGACAAGATCTTCATCGAAGCGGGCTTTGAATGGCGTGAGGCCGGATGCAGCATGTGCCTTGCGATGAACCCTGACGTTCTCCAGCCTGGACAACGCTGCGCTTCTACATCGAACCGGAACTTCGAGGGACGCCAAGGACGCGGCGGCAGAACGCATCTCGTATCGCCTGCGATGGCTGCGGCAGCTGCCATCCAAGGAAGATTTGTCGATGTGCGTGACTGGAACTTTATTGCCGAAGAAGTTGTGAGCTAAAGGACGGAGGAGAAAGCATATGCAAGCATTTACGAAATTAACCGGAATTGTTGCACCCGTTGACCGGGTGAATGTAGATACAGATGCCATCATACCTAAGCAATTTTTGAAGCGCATTGAGCGCACAGGCTTCGGACAGTTTTTGTTCTACGAATGGCGTTTTGACGAGCAGGGCGGCACGATTGAGAGCTTCTCGCTCAATCAGTCGAGATACGAAGGGTCCTCCGTTCTGATTTCCCGAGCTAACTTCGGTTGCGGCTCCTCACGCGAGCATGCGCCATGGGCCATTTTGGACTACGGGTTCCGCGTCATCATTGCGCCGTCGTTTGCCGACATCTTCTATAACAACTGTTTCAAGAACGGCATTCTTCCGATCAAGCTCTCCGAGGAGCAGGTGGATGAGTTGTTCAAGCGGACGGAAGCAAATGTTGGTTACCAGCTCAATGTGGATCTGGAGAACAAAACAATCACGGACAACCAAGGGCTGCGCTATGATTTCGATCTGGATGAGCATCGCCGCCAGTTTCTGCTGCAAGGGCTGGATGACATCGGCTTGACACTCCAGCATGCGGACTCAATTGATGCTTATGAGAAGAAACATGCGGAACGCCTGTTCGGATAAACTTGCCATCATTCGAGTGGTTTCCTATTAAAAATTACAAGATTATAAAACTTCCGTTTCCTGTGTAGGAAATGGAAGTTTTTTTTGGTATGATGGTATAAATATGCAAAACATATCCTCGGAAAGAGGAAGACGATAGGCTGATTTCGGTTTTGTTGTCGGAGTCTGTCACGGCATGACAGAAGCTGATGTACATATTTTGCGGTAACAATCTATACATGGGATGGTCGAGGAGGATTCATGAAAAAGCTGGGATTTCTACTAATGTTGTTCGTATTTTTGCTGACTGTACCGAAGCCTGTGGCGGCAGATGCTGCCAACGCACACATTTTTTTGGACGGGGAGCCACTGAGCCTGACCTCGGATGTTCAAGTCGTAAATCAGAAGGGGACGGTTATGATCCCGATCCGGATTGTGTCCGAAAACCTTGGCTTTAACGTGAAATGGAACAAGGCCGAGCAGTCGGTTACCGTTGAGAATGCCGATACACTCGTGAAGATGACGCTCAATCAGCATCAGGCCGAGATCAATGGGGCTGTTGTTGAACTGGCGATTCCGCCAATGCTCGACAAGCAGACCACTTACGTGCCGCTGCGGTTTGTCAGTGAGCAGATGGGACTTGATGTCAAATGGGACAACCAGGCGAAGGCGGTATATCTGATTTCGCCGGACACGGGAGCGGAGACAGTGCCTGGCTCGGATGCGGGCACCGGGACAGCCCAGCCGCCAGCAGGCGGCAGTCAGGCAGGGGTAACGCTCACCGGGATGACATTTGCGGACAACAGGCTGATGCTTGAAACCGAAGGAAAGATTGCGCCAAGCGTGTTCCGGATGAATGCGCCGGAGCGGATTGTCATTGATTTGCCACAAACGAATTTCTCCGAGCGGTTCATGGCTGAGCACGGCTTCAGCGACAGCAAGAGAAGCGGTGAACTGATCGTAACGGACAATCCGGATGTGGCAAAAGTCCGGTATGCGATGTTCAGCGACAACCCGTCCACCTTGCGGATCGTCATTGACCTGACCACCGCTAAAAATTATACTGTGATCAATGATGATTCCGGATTTATCATCATTGACCTTAACGCAGCTGAGGATTCGGGAGGCACACTGCCGGCACTTCCTCCGGTAGGCGATGGCAAGAAAACGGTTGTGATAGATCCTGGACATGGCGGTACCGACCCGGGGGTAACCAGCGTCTCAGGGGTTAAGGAAAGCGACTTTAACCTAGCGGTAGCCCTTAAGGTTTCAGCGTTACTGGAAGAGGAGAAGGACATTCATCTCGTCATGAGCCGAAGCGATGATTCGTATCCCACGCTGAAGGAACGCGCGCAACTTGCCAACAATGTGAAAGCTGATATCTTTGTGTCCATTCACGGCAACGGCAGCACTGCCAGCAGTGCTAACGGTACCGAAACCCTATATACCCGGGATGAAAGCAAGCTGCTCGCGAGCGTAATGCACAAGCATCTTATGCAGGCTACAGGCTTGCGGGATCGAGGTGTGAAATACCAGAATATCCTTGTCACTCGGGAGACGAAGATGCCTGCCGTCCTGCTCGAGATTGGTTTTATGACCAACCAGGGTGATGAAGCCCAGCTGTTACGAGAAGATTTCCAGAATCGTGTTGCACAAGGGATTGTGGAGGGTATTAAAGAATATCTTGGCATACGATAGACGGGAAGCATCAAGCTGATCTGAGAGGGGGACACACACAATGAACAAAAAATATTGGATGACGGGAATGCTTGCACTGTTGCTGGTATTCAGCGCAGGCTGCGGTGAGAAGCCGGCAGCGGCCCCGAGCGAAACGGAGCCAAGCCAGGAGACGGCGGCCATGCTGCCGGAGGAGTCGCAGGAGCAGCCGGAAACGCCGAACGATACAAATGAACCATCGGAGCAGAACAGCCCGGATACCAGTGCGACGAATGTCAATAGTGGAGCCGGCGGGGATAATTCACCGGAAACGGGGAGTGAAGACGTGACTTCGACGACAGCAGACAGCCATAAAGCGAATGTTACGCTCTACTATACAGATCCTGAGATGCTGGACGTGAAGCAGTCCAGTCGTGAAATCACGTACACCGACGAACAGGATAAATACAAGAAGACGTTTGAGGCGCTGCAACAGAGCGATGACGCCGACTTGAAGCCGCTTTGGTCTGAAGCCATTACGCTTCGGTCGATCGGTTTAGACGGCGGTGAATTGACGATTGACATCAGCAAGCCGGCGGAAGCTAATCTGGGAGCCGGCGGGGAAATGTTCGCTCTCGACGCACTACAGCAGACCTTCTTCCAGTTTGAAGAGGTGCAGGCGATTGAGTTGTTGCTTGAAGGAGAGAAAGTTGAGTCGTTAATGGGACATGTGGAGCTTGAGCATCCGATGAAGCGAAATCCTTAACGTTCATCTCTTTCGTTTTTGCTCGGCACATGAAATGAGACTTCGAACTCAAAATGGAAGAAAATATATAAATCTAAAGTCCTATTCTCGTTATGAGAGTAGGATTTTTTTGTCGTAAAACGGCAAGTTTCCCGCAACTTTTAAGGTGTAGGTGCGTCTAAATCGTTGTCAGGTAATGTCGGACAGGCCGAGTCTGAAACGCCAATCAATGGCAAAATTTTAGGATGGTAGGGGTGAAGGATGAAGAAGGTTGGTTTTTTATTGTTTCTAGTTGTCATGATGATTGCGTTTCCTAGAATGGCGGATGCAAGTTCGTACAGTGCAAAGATTTATCTGGATGGTCAGGAGCTGAATCTATCATCTGGCGTGGTGGTTGAGAATCAGAACGGTACGGTCATGGTTCCGATTCGGGTGGTGTCCGAACAGCTCGGATTCCGTGTGTCCTGGACGAAGGCTACGCAAACGGTCACTGTCCAAAACAGCGTGAAAAACGTGAGCATGGTGATCGGAAGCTCGTATGCGACGATCGACGGGCAGCGCGTCCAGATGACAAAAGCGCCTGTCCTCCGCGGAGGAACGACGCTGGTCCCGCTTCGCTTCGTCAGTGAGCAGATGGGACTTCAGGTGAGATGGGATAATCAGCAGAAGGCGGTTTATCTTCAATCCACTGGCAGCGGCGGCGAAGCTCCAGGAAGCGGGAATGGTTCCGGGACAGCAGCAACCGTAGACGGCTTGAGCTTCAACGAAAACAAGCTGATGGTTGCCGTATCCGGCAATGCGAGAGCGAACGTGTCCACGCTAAGCAACCCTGACCGTATCGTCATTGATCTGACAAACACCCGATTTTCGGATGGCTTTGGCAGCAACAACAATTTCAACAGTGTCAGCCAAAGCGGGCAATTTACGGTCAGCGGTTATCCGGACGTCAAGTCGGTACGATATTCGTTGTTTAACGAAAATCCGATGACGGTTCGAATCGTGGTGGATCTTAATTATGCGAAAAATTATACCGTTTCAGGTCTTGAGAACGGATCGGGCATTCTTACTGTCGATCTGAATACAGCTTCAGCGCCGAACCCGGGAACGGGCGGGAAGAAGCTGGTAGTGATCGATGCCGGTCACGGCGATCAGGATCCTGGCGCGATCGGAGTCACAGGGAAAAGAGAGAAGGATTTCAATCTGCAGATGGCTCTGAAAGTCCAGCGGCTGCTGCAGCAGGAGCCGAACATTGATGTCGTGATGACAAGAAGCACCGATACCTTCCTCGAACTGAGAGAGCGCGCTAAAATCGCAAATGATCTGAAGGCGGATGTATTTATATCGATTCATACCAACAGCGGACCTTCCTCCGCCAGCGGCACCGAGACGTACTACTATCATGAGTCCGACAAGGCGCTTGCCAATGCTCTGCATAAGGAAATTGTGCAAGCGATCGGCCTTCGTGACCGCGGAGTGAAGTATGGTAACTTCCATGTCATTCGCGAGACGAACATGCCGGGAGCGCTGCTTGAAGTTGGCTTTTTGAGCAACAGTAACGATGAGAGCAAGCTGTTTGACCCGGCGACACAGGATCGGGTTGCAGCGGCCATCGTAAGAGGCCTCAAAAACTATCTGCAGGTGAACTAGGATCATCATGATGGTAAGTGAGAAGAAGAGTAACCGGGAGGTGAAAGAATGTTGAACAAAAAAATATGGTCAGCAGGTTTTCTGGCAGCTGTCATGCTTCTTGGCGCAGGCTGTGGTCAAAATAACGGAACTGAGCCGGGCAGCGCGCCGGGGCATAACGAGCCCGCACCGGGCGGACAGACAGGCCAGGGGGCTGGTGGCGATAACGGAGCTGTGCAGCCGGAGGTTCAGAGCGAGAGCATTAAGGCATATTATACCGATCCCGATCTGATGGAGCTTCGGGAAGGTGTGGCCGAAATTTCGTATGAAACGCCAGAGGAGAAGTATAAGGCTGCCTATGAAGCGTTGCAAACGAGCGAGAGCGAGGAACTGATTCCGCTTTGGGAGAAGATTGATTTGAATTCCGTCGCTTTAGCAGACGGGACCTTGACGCTGGACGTGCATATTCCGGCGGAAGCCAACCTTGGGGCCGGGGGCGAAGCCTTTGCCATCGACGCTTTGAAGAATACGTTCTTCCAATTTGAAGAAGTGAACGCGATTCAGATTCTCATCGACGGACAACAGGCAGAATCGCTGATGGGTCATGTGACTTTGGAATATCCAATGACTCGGTGATGAAACGGAGAAGGAGATCACAAATTGCTGTCGAATATTAGTAAATGATGAAGCAGTAGTTATGAGAGGGGAAAGAAAATGGTACTTAGACACAGCAAGCATGTTCATTCCAAGAAAGTGGTCTCCGCCGTCATGGCCGGACTGTTGGCGTTTGGAGGAGCCTCCGTCGTTTCCGCAGACGAAACCACAGTCGCCGCTACCCAATCGGTAGCGAGCGGTTTTAGCGATGTAAATACAGGTTACTGGGGAGAAAAGTATATTTACAAGCTTGCGGCACAGGGAATCGTAACCGGGAATAACGGCAAGTTTCGCCCGAATGATCCGGTGACGCAGGAGGAAGCCGTTACGATGGCGATCCGTTTTTTAAGCATGCAGGATCAATTAAGCAGCGGGGCTGCGACATTACCGACAAACATCGAAACGAATACATACTTTAAACCGTATGTAGCTTTGGCGCTGCAGCGCAATTTGCTGGACAGCGAGAAGGAAGCATCTCAAGCGGACAGCCAACAGATCTGGGGAGCTAAAAAAGCGACCCGGGAATGGATCACCGAGGTGCTGATCCGGTCGATTGGACGGACGGCGGATGCGGAAGCAGCCGGCAATCAGGCGACAAGCTTTGCAGACAACGCCCAAATTTCTCCGGATCGGCTCGGGTTTGTCAAGGTTGCGATAGACCTTGGACTGACCCAGGGTGTGAACGGCAACCGATTTGATCCCCAAGGGGCGGTGACACGCGCTCAACTGGCTACATTCCTGAGCCGTGCGCAAGCCTACATCGACACCAATTACGCCAATCAGCATGAAGGCGTCATTATGTCTGTGGACAACGAAAGCCTGCAGCTCTATGTAGACGGCAAGGTAAATACGTACAAGCTTAACGGGGCAACCCCATATTTTACTTCCGATTCGGAGGCAAGAATTTCGCTTGCCGATGTGAAGCCATATACGAAGGCGATCGTTGTTGAAAGCAACGGTACGGCCGCTTATGTGGAAATTACGGATCAGACCGAGCATGTCGAGCGCCTGGAGCGCACGTATGCCCGTCTGTCGCCGAACTATGTTATCTGGCTCGATGTGAACAACACATTCGAAGAGCTGACATATGATGCCAATACGATTTTCCTCGACCAGAACGGCCGTCAGATTGAGGCGAGTGCACTGGTGGAGGGCAGCCTACTCGTGATTGAGCGTGAAACGTTCAGTCCGCAGAAGCGAATTGTTTCGATTCGGGTAAAAAGCGGGCTGGTCAACAAAACGGCTTCAGGTGTTCTTCAGAGCGTGGATACGGTCAACAAAACGATGACCCTCAAGGACAGCACCGGTTATGAAGAAACCTTCAAATGGGACGATGCGACCGTGCTCCGTTACCAAAACCAGCTTCTGTCACCTGCTGAGCTGAAGGCCGGTTCTGCTGTCAATTATTCCGTTCAGAACAGCATCCTGCAATCGGTTGAAGTGACGCAGAACGTAGATCGCACCGTACAAGGAATGCTCTATTCGGTGGAAGCGAACGGGAGAACCATCACGTACAAGCGCAATGGCAGCACGCAGCTGGAAACGAAGTTTTTGGCGAACAAGCCAGAGATTGTACTGAGCGGGGTTGTAAATCCTGCGCTTTCCGATTTGCTTGCAGATGATGTATCCGGCGATCAGGTTATTCTGACCATTGACGGCGAAGAGCAGGTAACGAAGATTGAAGTGACGGGTCGTCAGATGGAACAGCTGGATGCGGCTACGATTGTGAGCTATGACGCCAAGACGCGCTGGCTGACCGTGCGCGATACGAACAACCAGCCGCGGGTGATCATCCTTGATGACAAAACGAAGCTGGAATCAAGCATGGGCACAACGCTGGACCGCGTCGAGCCGCTGCTTGGCGCAGGACGCAAAGTCAGCGTGACGCTGGTCGGAACCCGGGCCTTGTCGCTCGAGGTTGTGTACAAGGTAGAAGGCACGATCAGCGCCATCCATACCGGGAACCGGGTCATTTCCATATTGACAGCGGGAGGAAAAGTGGAGGAGATCCCATACAACAACAATCTGTTGGTGGAACTGTTCGGCAAGTCCAATGCGACGCTGTCGGATGTCCGCGTAGGGGATTCCGTAACCGCGCAGCTGTCGGTTAATCAGGATTACCTGCACAGCTTGAAGCTCAATTCCTCCGCTCAATTCGAAGTGGTCTTTACCGAGCCATCCAAGAACCGGATGCGCGTCAAAGCTAACGGAACGACGAGCGATATTTTCACCGATAAAGCTACCTTGGTCGGCGAAAGCGGACAAGCGATTGTGCTTGCCGATCTGCGTCCGGGCACGCTGGTGAATGTAGATCTCCAGGGCACGACGGCCGTTCGAATTGCTGAAGTCAAGCTGACGCTCGGCGAGGTGACCGCCCTTGACGCTTCCGGCACGAACCTGATGGTGAAGGATTATTCGGGCGTGAGCCAAAGCGTCAACGTTAGCGCAGGTGTCAGAGTAACGAGAAACGGCTCGACAGCTCCGAATCTCAGCACGCTGTCCCCTGGGGACCGGGTTGAAATTCGCAAGGACATTCAAGGCGTAACCATCATCCATGTCATGGACAAGCTGGAGCGCTCGTTCTGGCGTTTGGACAACGCCGAACTGCATGTAAAGCGCAGATCAGTGAATGACCAGTATCGCTTCCCTTATGCTGACAAAGTATTTGTTCATCAAGGTGACACGACTTTGTCCGTGCAATCCCTGCAAGATAATGATAATATTGTACTGTACCTGAACCACGGTGTTGTGGTTGAGATTGTGAAACAGTAAGCGATCATTGGGGATTACACGAGAAACACCGTCTTGATGCGGGGATTTTTCGCATCAAGACTTTTTTTTGCGGGAGGGAATGGATATGAATGCGGCCACCGTACGGCATATACTGGATACCATCGAAACGATGTTTCCCGATGCACATTGCGAATTAAACCACAGCAATGCGTTTGAGCTGACGATTGCAGTGTTGTTGTCTGCGCAGTGCACGGACGAGACGGTCAATAAAGTGACAAAGGATCTGTTTCAGAAATATAAAACGCCCATGGACTATATTTCCGTACCAATCGAAGAGCTGGAGCAGGATATTCGGCGCATCGGGTTGTATCGAAACAAAGCAAAGCATATTCAGAATCTGTGCAGACTTCTCATAGAACAGTACGGTGGTGAGGTGCCGGAAGCCCATGACGAGTTGGTCAAGCTTCCTGGCGTCGGACGAAAAACAGCCAACGTCGTCGTCTCTAACGCCTTCGGCGTGCCCGCGATCGCTGTCGATACCCATGTAGAGCGTGTTTCCAAACGCCTTGGACTTGCTGCCTGGAAGGACAGCGTGCTGGAAGTGGAGAAGAAGCTGATGAAGCGCGTGCCGCGTGAAGAATGGACGATCACGCACCACCGTCTCATATTCTTTGGCAGATATCACTGCAAAGCCCAAAATCCTTTGTGCCAGGTATGCCCGCTGCTCGATGTTTGCCGCGAAGGCAAGAAACGTATGAAAACAGGGGCAGTCAGGAAGAATAAGGAACAGCCTAAAGCTGGCCAGAAATAGACAAGAAAAAGAGGATGGGATAAATTCATGAAATGCATCTCGGTTTATACGGATAATTTTGCTTTGTTTTCGGATATTTTTGAATTTGTAGTGGAGAGCCAAAGCAAGCTGAGTGAGAACGAAGAACAGGAAGTCGAAGGTGTGACATTCACTCACTCCGGGGACGCGCCTGAGCATTATTTGGAGCGCATGGTTCAAAAACCGGAAGTGGTTGTCATGAAGGACAAGTCCCGGGGCCTGACCATTTTGCAGCATGGCTCCGTATTTGAAATTCTGATTCCAACCGAAGAGAGCAGCTTGCTCTCTTAATGAAAGCCGCGGGTGCCGAAGCGGGATCCGGAGCGCTATGCCATCTATGGCGGTGCAAAGATCAAGATAGGCAGCTCCATAAGCCGCCCGCATCATTTAAAGCTGGAAGGAAAAACGCTATGTTTTTCCTCCCGGCTTTTTTTGTTATGTCCACTGGTTGTCGAACGGGTAATGTCGAAGTGGTGTGTCGATGCTCTTGTCGTTATCCTTCCGTTCCCCTTTGACTATTATCCCTTTTGTTCAGGGAGAGCTGCAGCCAGGCTGGAGGCGGGGGGAGCGGACAAAAAAGCAGGCAAGGAACAGGCGGCAAGAAATATGAAGTAAGCAAGAAATATGAAGTAAGCAAGAAATATGAAGTAAGCCAGAAATATGTAAGGAGCAAGAAATATGTAGGAAGAAAAAAATGATAGAAGCAAGAAATAGAAAGAACTAGAGACGAGACGAAGCAAGAGATAGGCAAGAAGTACCCGAGAAATATGTAAGAAACAGAGAAACAAATGCAAATGCATATGCTACTGCAAATGCTACTGCAAATGCTACTGCAAATGCTACTGTCACTGCTACTTCTACTTCTACTTCTTCTCAGTTAAACCTATTATTGCTATTGTGTCCTTATCATCGTCATCTCCTCTTTTCCCACCTTGTGCAGCTTCCGGGGCGTGGGGATTAGCACGATGATAGGGTCGGTCAAGCCATGCCCGGCAGTTGATACCTCTGCCTGATCAAAAGGGATAACGGTGAAAGGCGTCCGATCAATGAGGAGGTCGAAAACGGTTAGGGGGCTGACTCTCTGGGCAGGAGTTCCAACATAATGGATTCCTTTACGGCCCGGGCAGTGTTAGAATAATGGAGATATGAACAAATACAATCTCAGGAGAACGATGGACGTGAAGCTGATTACTGAATATGAAAGCGGAACCAGCATGTCCGGATTAACGAAGGTCCGGGAGCAATTTGTGAAGTGGGGCGATGAAGCTTCGGCTGTTCTAGCCTATGATTTGATACGAAAAGAAAATGCCGGGGAGCTGACGCTGGCGTTTTGCGGTCATTTCTCTGCCGGGAAGTCGAGTATGATCAATGCGCTGTGCGGGAAAAAGGTGCTGCCGTCCGGTCCGGTGCCGACCAGCGCAAATGTGGTGACGATACGTCATGGCGAACCGCGTGCGCTGATCCACCGCTCGTCATCTCCGGATGCTCCGCCGCTGCTGGCGACACCGGAGGAGCTGGGAGCCTATTGCCGGGAAGGCGGGGAATATGCGGCGATTGAAGTATGGGATGAGGTGCCGCTGCTTGGCACACATGGCGTGCTGATGGATACGCCAGGTGTCGATTCCACCGATGACGGGCACCGGATGGCTACGCATTCGGCACTGCATATGGCCGATATTGTGTTTTATGTTATGGATTATAACCATGTTCAATCCGAGAGCAATCTGATGTTTGCCAAGAGCCTGTCGGATTGGGGCAAGCCGCTGTACTTGATCGTGAACCAGATCGACAAGCATCGGGACAGCGAGCTGACGCTGGAATCGTATTTAAACGATGTGAAGAAGGCTTTTGCCCAGTGGAAGGTTACGTATAAAGGGCTGTTATGCACATCACTGAAAAGCGCGGATCATCCGTATAATCAGTGGGAGACGCTGAAGGGGGTTATCTCCGGCCTGCTTAAGCAGCGGGAGCCGCTGCTGGCATACAGCATTGCCCGCTCGGTTCGGCATGTCGGCGATCAGCATTTGGAAGCTTTGGTGCGAAGTCAGCAGGAGGAGAAGGAAGCGCTGCTGGCGGAAATGGGCGGTGAGGAGGCCGCTGCTGTCCTGGCAAGCCGCCTAGACGGCCTGGAGGAGCAGAAGCGTGTCATCGGCGGGCTTCCGGATCAGGTCAAGGCGCAGCTGCGCCAGGACGCCGATTCGATCATCGCGAATGCGAATGTGACGCCGGCCGATGTGCGGGAGCTGGGGGCGGCCTTTCTGGACAGCCGCCGGAGCGGGTTCAAGGTCGGCTTCCTGTTCTCCGCCGGCAAGACGGAGGAGGAGCGCAAGCGCCGGCTGGATGCTTTTCTGTCCCGGCTTCAGGAGCAGGCCGAGGCGCAGCTGGACTGGCATGTCCGCAAGCTGATCCGGGACGTGGTCAGCGAGCATGCACAGTGGACCCCGGACTGGGAATCGGCGCTGGATAATGAGCTTCCGGCGGTTACTTCGGAGCAGCTGCTGAAGAAGGCGAACCCGGACGTGATGCTGTCCGGGGAGTATGTGCTGAACTACTGCCGGGAGCTGGCCGAGGACATCAAGGCCAGCTACCGGCGCGCCGTATCGGCTCTGGCCGACCGGCTGCGCGCTGCCATGACGGACGACGCTGCCGTCCGTCTGCAGGAGCTGGAGCGCCAGCGCGTCGAGCTGCTGGCGCAATCGGCGGCTTCCGCCCGCTATGCTGCGCTGCAGCAGGGGGAAGCCGCCCGGGCGGCGGAGCTGGCACAGCTGCTCCCGCCGCCGCCTGCCCTCACCCCCGGCCTCCTGCCGGAGGTGAGGGAGCCCGCCGCGGCGCCTGCGCAGCAGGCCGCGGGCGGCCCGGGCCGTGCCCCGGCTGCGCCGGAGGGGCACGGGCGCACGGCGCCGCGCGCCGGCGCGCCTGGCGGCGCGGCGCTGTTGCGGCGCCAGCGCCTTGAGGCGGCGGCAGCGGAGCTGCGCGCTGCCGCCGAGCGGCTGGCGCCGCATCCCGCGCTGGCGTCGGCCGCGCGGGATTTGACCGCCCGCGCGGATGCGCTCGCGGGCGGCTCATTTACGCTGGCGCTGTTCGGGGCGTTCAGCGCCGGCAAGTCCTCCTTCGCCAACGCGCTGCTCGGCGAAGCGGTGCTGCCGGTGTCGCCGCATCCGACAACGGCTGCCGTCAACCGGATTATGGCGCCGACCGATGCGATGCCGCATGGGACGGCTGCCGTCCGCATGAAAACCTACGAGATGTGGTGGGAGGATCTGAAATACTCCTTCAGTGTGCTCGGCCTTGAGCCGCCGGTGGAGAGCAGCTGGCGTCAAGCGGCCGAGCGGCTTACCCCGGAAGGGCTTCATCCGGCCGGTCTGCCGCATTACGGATTTCTTAAAGCGGCGGCCGCCGGGTGGGAGATGATGAGCAGCAAGCTCGGCACGACCGAGAACGTGGAGCTGGATCTGTACCGGAGCTACGTTGCAGACGAGACCAGATCCTGCTTCGTTGACGGCATTGATCTGTACTACAGCTGTCCGCTGACCGAGCAGGGCATCGTGCTGGTGGATACGCCGGGAGCGGATTCGCTTCATGCCCGCCATACAGGTGTAACCTTCAATTTCATTAAGAATGCTGACGCGATTGTGTATGTCACGTATTATAATCATGCGTTCTCCAAGGCCGACCGACAGTTTCTGTCCCAGCTCGGCCGGGTGAAGGACAGCTTTGCGCTTGATAAAATGTTTTTTATTGTCAACGCCGCCGATCTCGCGTCCACAGAAGAAGAGCTGGAAGAGGTCGTGAAGCATGTCCGCGGCAATTTGACGCGGAGCGGTGTAGGCAGCCCGCATATTTTTCCGGTGTCCAGCATGCTGGCGCTGGAAGGAAAGCGGGCGGGCGATGAGGAGCAGCTGGGCCAATCCGGTTTTCCGGCCTTTGAGACGGCGCTCGGTCACTTTGCGGTAGAAGAACTGCCGGGGCTGTCGCTTCGCGCAGGCTATGATGAGATGGCTGTGGTCCGGGACCGCGTCCTGTCCTGGGCGGACATGGCTGCCCAGGATGAGCATGCCCGGGCGGCGAGAATCGCCGGCCTGAAGGAGGCGCGGGAGCAAGGATTGGCGAGGCTGTCTGTGCTTTCCGGGCAGGATCTGGCGAAGGATATGGGCCGGGAGTGCAGCGAGCTGCTGTTCCATGTCCGGCAGCGGCTGGAATATGCGTTGGGCCGCTTCTTCCAGGAGTCGTTCCATCCATCGGTGCTTCGCGAAGATGCGGGGCAGCTGAAGTCGGCTTTTGCCGCTTGCGGGCGCGATCTGATGCGCACCCTGTCGCTGGAGCTTGATCAGGAGCTGTGGGCGACCACGCTGAGGCTGGAGAAGGTCGGCCGAACATGGGTGGAGCAGGCGGCGCATGAGGCGGTGTCGGACATTTCCGGCTGGGCCGGCTGTACGCTCACCCTTCGCCGGGAGAAGGACTGGGCAGCTCCGGAGCTGCAGGAAACCGAGCTGCAGCTCGGGGAGGACTGGTCTACCTACTGGCCTTACTTCAAAAACCCGAAAGCCTTCTTCGAAGGCAGCGGCAGCCAAAAGCTCCGGGAAGCGCTGGAGCCTAAGGTGAAGGAAGCGATCGCGGCTGCCTTGAAGGCTCGCGAGGCGCAGCTGCTTGCTCATTATGAACAGCAGCTGGCCCATTCGCTGCAGCTTCAGGAGAGCCAGCTGAAGACCCAGCTCGACGAAGCGGTGGACGCTCTTGTCAGCTCACTTCAGGATGGGCAGTCTCCGGAAGTATGGCGGCAGCTGGCTCATGAATTGGATATGCAGCTTCAGCGTCGGCCTCAGCGGTCGGATGAGTAGAAAATTGCGTGAAAAATGACATTTAATGGCGCTTCCAGCCCTTGGCCCCACTGCGGGCCTGGGGCTTTTTATTGCTTATTTTTCAGGCTGCGATAAGGCCTTGAATTCCGGGAAGCCCAAGGTACAAGAATTGAGATAACATGCCCCAGTATTTATGAGAATTAACGATTATTTAATCATGAACCGACGATAAGTTCCCCAATTTGCCGGGATGGGGAGGTAAAGGCGAATATACGGCGATTTATTCTCTTTGCCGAGGGGTGAGGTCGGTGATAAACTTCATTAATGCTACATAACCGAACGAAAATCCAAAGGAGGAAAAACATGAATGTTCTCAGGCAACTGCAGGGCTTCTTTTGGGAGAAACGAAGTTACCTCTTTCTTTCCATCCTGTGTCTGGCCATTGCAACCGGATTAGGGCTTGTCTACCCTTATCTGCTGCAAGTGCTGATTGATGATGCCATCAAGCAACAGAACTTTGGGATTGTGCCGCAGCTGGCCCTTACCGTGCTTGGCGTTGTCATTCTGAAAGCCTCAATGCAGTTTCTGCATGGCTTTTTTGGTGGCCGACTGGGAAACTTTCTCGCTTACAAGCTGAGAAATGCCTGCTATGAAAAGCTGCAATTTTTATCATTCCGTTATTATGACACGGCTCGAACGGGCGATCTGATGTCCCGTCTGACGGGCGACCTGGAAGCGATCCGGATGTTTATCGGCTTCGGCTTCGCTCAGCTTCTCAACATGCTGCTGATGGTGACCTTCGGCGCCATCATGATGTTGACCATCAGCTGGCAGCTGACGCTGGTCACACTGGTGGCAATGCCGTTTCTCGTCGTGGCAGCGCTTAAATTCGAGTCCAAAATCCATCCGGCTTTCCAGGAGATGCGCCTGGCGCTCAGCTCGCTGACAACCGCGGTCCAGGAGAACATCACCGGGGTTCGTACCGTTAAATCCTTCGCCCGCGAGCCGCATGAGGTGGAGAAGTTTTCCGGTCGGAACGAACGCTACAAATCGAACCAAATTTTTGCTTCCGGCATCTGGGCGCGTTATTTTCCGCTTATGGAGCTCTTTGCCAACATCAGCGTGGTCATTCTGCTCGTGGTCGGCGGCACGATGGTTATTAACGAGTCGATTACGCTCGGCCAGCTGGTTGCCTTTTTCAGCTTGATTTGGTACATCATCGGACCGCTGTGGGGCATTGGCTTCCATATCAACAACTACACGCAGTCCAAAGCGTCCGGTGAACGGGTGCTGGAGCTGCTGAATCAGCCGATTGACGTCAAGGACAGGGAGAATGCTGTAGATCTGGTGCCTAGCGAGGTCAAAGGTCATGTCGTATTCGATGGCGTCACTTTTGCCTACGGCAACAAAATGGCGGCAGTCAAGGATATCAATATCGATGCCCCTCCGGGAACGGTCATTGGTCTGCTTGGGGGCACCGGCTCCGGGAAGTCCACCATTATTCAGCTGTTGATGCATGCCTATAACGTGAATCAGGGCACGATCAAGCTGGATGGCGTGAACATCAATGATATTAAGGTGAGAAGCCTTCGCAGTCAGATTGCCACCGTGTTTCAAGAGACATTCTTGTTCTCCTCCAGCATTAAGAACAACATTGCTTACGGGATGAAGGATGTATCGATGGATGAAATTATCCGCGTTGCCAAGCTGGCCAAAGCGCATGATTTCATTATGGAAATGAAAGACGGCTACGACACCATCGTCGGCGAACGGGGAATGGGCCTCTCCGGCGGCCAGAAGCAGCGGATCGCGATTGCGCGCGCTTTGCTGAAGGATCCGAAAATCCTCATTCTGGACGATGCGACGAGCGCCGTCGATATGGAAACCGAGCATGAAATCCAGGCCGGGTTCCAGGAAGTGATGCGCGGCAGAACCACCTTTATTATTGCGCATCGAATTTCTTCATTAAGACATGCTGACGAGATCCTTGTGCTGGATGAAGGGAAAATTGTGCAGCGAGGCAAGCATAATGACCTGATTGCGGTTCCTGGTCCTTATCAGGATGTATACAAAATACAATATGCGGATCTTATTGCCAGACAATCGCAAGAGGGTCTTGGCAAGGCGCAAGGGCAGGTGCAAGTATGAGCACAAATGTAAATACAGAGCCCCGGCACAGGCGCACGTCCTCCGGGGACAACAAGCCGGAAGGACAGATGAACGAGCGTTTTGTGTACAAGGATGATGATGCGATTGAAAAGCCGTTTAACTGGAAGCAGTTAACCCGGCTCATCTCGTATATGAGGCCTTATGCAAAACAGATTTTACCGCTGATCGCCCTGATGATGATCATCGGTACAGCGACCAAGCTGGCTGTTCCGTTTCTGACAAGTATGGCGATTGACAAGGCGATTGATCCTGATCCGAGCGTTGGCACTCCAAGCTTGACGATGCTGTATCAGATTACGATCATCGTGCTCGTCCTGTACATCATTCAGTGGATTACCGGCATTTTCCGGATCAAGTATACGAACATTATTGGACAGCGGGTCATTTACGATCTTCGGGCCGATCTATTCCGCCACATTCAGCGGCTGTCATTCAACTTTTTTGACAAGCGCCCAGCAGGCTCCGTACTTGTCCGGGTTACGAACGATGTCAACTCGCTTCAGGATCTGTTCACAAACGGGGTCGTCAACCTGATCATTGACTGCGTCCAGTTGTTCGGGATCGTCATTATCCTCCTTCTGATTAACTGGAAGCTGGGGCTGGCGGTCATCGTGACCGTGCCAATCATGTTCTTCATCTCGACCAAGCTTCGCATTCGGATTCGCAGAGCCTGGCAGGAAGTGCGGACGAAGAACTCGCGGATCAACTCTCACTTGAACGAGTCGATTCAAGGAATTCGGGTGACGCAAGCCTACACGCAAGAAGAGGAGAACATGAAGTTCTTCGACCATATGAACAAGGACAGCAAAAAGTCCTGGGATAAAGCATCTGCGATGAACCAAGGGTTCGGCCCGCTGATTGAGATTACCGGCGGCTTCGGATCGCTGATTCTGTTCTGGCTGGGGGCCACCCTCATCCAGCAAGGACAGCTGACGATCGGCCTTCTGGTCGCGTTCGCCCAGTATGTCGGCAACTTCTGGGAGCCGATTAACCGCCTGGGTCAAATGTACAACCAGCTTCTCGTGGCGATGGCGTCCTCTGAACGGATTTTCGAATTCATCGACGAGGATCCGAACATCAAGAGCAAGCCGAACGCAACCAAGCTCCCGCAGATTAAAGGTGACATCAAGCTGGAGAACGTTGTGTTTGAATACGAGAAAGGACGTCAGGCGCTGAAGGGGATCAATCTGGATGTCAAGGCCGGGCAATCCATTGCACTTGTAGGGCACACCGGTTCCGGTAAAAGTACAATCATCAATCTGCTCAGCCGATTCTATGATATTTCAGATGGCAAGCTGACGATTGACGGTTACGACATCCGGGATGTCGAGGTGGAGAGCCTTCGCCATCAGATTGGCATCGTGCTCCAGGATACGTTTATTTTCTCGGGGACCATTCGCGACAACATTCGCTTCGGACGTCTCGATGCGACCAACGAGGAGATTGAAGAGGTTGCCAAGGCTGTCGGCGCGCACGAGTTCATCGTTCAAATGCCGAATGGTTATGACACCGAGGTAGAGGAACGCGGCAACATGCTGTCCATGGGGCAGCGTCAGCTGCTGTCGTTTGCCAGAGCCTTGCTTGCTGACCCGCGCATTCTCATTCTTGACGAGGCAACGGCCAGCATCGATACCGAAACCGAGTTGAAAATTCAAGAAGCGCTCAAACTGCTGCTTAAAGGCCGCACCTCCTTTATCGTTGCCCACCGATTGTCCACGATTCGGCATGCAGATCATATCGTTGTTCTCGATCATGGCCGGATCATTGAAGAAGGAAATCATCAGGCATTGATGAAGGAAAAAGGCACCTATTACGGATTGATTGAGGCACAATACCGTTTTTTGTAAAATTGGATTAACAAAGGTTTAACAAATCCGACACAAATGTAAAAAAAATGTCGTATCGCTCTTGCAATCTTCTTCATAAACTAACAAAATAGAGATAGTAGTTTTACAATTTCATAGAAGAAGGGAAGCATGAGGTTATAATGAGCATCGAAAGCGTTGTGTCTGCGCCTGCACTGCTGATTCGAAACTTTGAGCAGAAAGATTTGGAAGCTGTCACCTCCCTAATGCGAGAATTGAATTATCCGACCACGCTGAATGTGATGCGTGAACGGATGGAGGCAATGTCTGCCGATCCGCTGCACTGCAATATGGTTGCAGAACTGGATGGCAAGGTTGTAGGAATGATCATGCTTCGACAAGTCAAATCCTTCGTTAAGACCGAGCAGGTCACTCAAATTACTTCGGTAATTGTAACCTCAAACTGCCGCGGCCAAGGAATCGGCAAACGATTAATCCGGGCAGCAGAAGCATGGGGTAAGCAGCAGGGTAGCAACCTCTTGTTTCTCGTGAGCGGCAACCGGGAAGAACTTGCCCCGGAACATGCGTTTTATGAACATATCGGATTTGAGAAGAACTGTTATCAGTTTAGCAAGAAGCTGTAGTCTTCTTGCTTTCATGAACCCATCACGGATGTGATGGGTATTTTTCTTTTGATTTGAACCGTCCCGGTATGCCGGGGCGGTTTTGTTGTTCAGGCCGGATCAGCCTGCCATTTTTTGTGGGCTTGTTGTGAATTTTAGATATGTTACAATGTGGTCGTAAGTTAATTACAAAAATGTAACCATTGTCTGATCGCAGCAATACTTAAGTAACAACACCCAGACTGAACATCTATGCGATCAGGCGCCGGAATCATTCCATTGGTTAATAAGGAGATGACTTATTCATGAGCAAACATAATTTCAAGAAAATCGCCGGCACGACCGGTATCGCAGCGGTCCTTGCTGTAGGCATGCTGCTTCCGCAAACCGCATCGGCCGCACCGGCCAAGAGCGAGCCGATTCAGAACTATCAGCAAGCGGTTCAGAAATTGCTTGAAGGCCAGTGGTGGGGCAAGTGGCTGATCCAGTATCAAGTGGAGCTTCCGTCCGTACCGGGCAAGGGTCAAGCGGTGGACAAGCCATCGGCTGAGGAGCCTGCTGAAGACAAGCCAGCACCAAGCAAGCCGTCGGCCGAGAAGCCGGCACCAAGCAAGCCATCGACAGATCAACCTTCGACAAGCCAGCCGGATAAGCCAAAGGCGCCGGTTGCAGAGAAGCCGTCAGCAAGTCAGCCCGAGAGCAGCCAACCGGGATCCGGAAATAACGCAGCGCCGAGCAGACCGTCTGCTCCAGCACAGCCTGCAGGCACAACGGATCAATCCAGCTTTGCTGCCCAAGTTGTGAAACTGGTGAATGATGAGCGTGCGAAGGCAGGTCTGAGCCCGCTCACGGTTCATGACAGACTGACGACCATGGCGGTAGATAAAGCGAAGGATATGAGCGACAACAATTACTTCAGCCACACCTCGCCTACCCATGGCTCCCCATTTGATATGATGAAGGCATACGGCATTTCGTACCGCTATGCTGGTGAGAACATCGCGATGGGTCAGCGTTCTGCAGAGGAAGTGATGAACGCATGGATGAACAGCCAAGGTCACCGCGAGAACATCCTGTCTCCGAACTTTACAATGATTGGTGTCGGATATTATAACGGATACTGGGTGCAAGAATTTATTAGCCAATAATCGGATGATGTCCACGATATCCCCAGGAGCTTCGATAGCCGTTTCATTCTTTTTACGGAATGAAACGGCTTTTTATTGCGCCGCTGGCGGGCGACGTCCGAAGGTTTATTTTGCGGCAACAAACGCCGATATGATATCTTTAGGCATAGTGACAATATGTTTAAAGGGGAGAACGAGGCGGATGACAGTGAACAAGACACTGATTGAAGCATTCATCGGGGCTGCTTATCCGGTGACGGGTCATGGCAAACGCAATGTGCAAATGCTTAAAGATGCGCTTGACGCTGCGGATGGCACGATGCAGGGCGACCACTACGGCGGCGGGAAAATCATCGAGGATTTTCAAAACCGGATGGCCGACTATTTGGGAAAGGAAGCAGCTGTCTTTTTCCCGAGCGGAACGATGGCGCAGCAGATCGCACTGCGCATTTGGTGTGACCGGCAGCAGCTGAAGAGGGTGGCTTATCATCCGCTATGCCATCTGGAGATTCACGAAGAGGATGGCTTGAAGGAGCTTCATCATATCGAAACGGTGCTTATTGCAGACAACAATCGAGTCATCCGGCTGGAGGATGTGCGGCAGATTGAAGGCGAGATTGCGTGCCTGCTATTAGAGCTGCCGCAGCGGGAGATCGGGGGCCAGCTGCCTGAATACGAGGAGCTGGAGGCGATCTCGGCCTACTGCCGTAAACGCGGCATCAAGCTGCATATGGATGGGGCGCGCTTGTTAGAAATAACGCCGTATTATGAACGGTCCGCGGCTGAAATCAGCAGCCTGTTTGACAGTGTGTTCATCTCGTTATATAAAGGCATCGGCGGGATCGCCGGCGCGGTGCTGGCCGGGGATGCCGATTTCATTCAAACATCCAAAGTGTGGAAAAGGCGGCACGGCGGCGATCTGATCAGCCTGTATCCCTATATTCTAAGTGCCGATTATTATTTTGATCAGCGTGAGTCCCGCATGGCGCAATATTACGAGGGGGCCAAGGAACTGGCGAGCTTCTATCATGCTTGTTACGGAGTTACAATTCTTCCGAACGTGCCGGTATCGAACATGTTTCATGTGCTTGTGCCTCTGCCGAAGGACCAGCTGGAGGCTGTTATGATTGACATCTGTGAAACAACAGGGGTCGGCCTGACCAGTTATTTGAGCAGCGATGATGGCGTTTCGTGCCGTTATGAAGTAACGATCGGTGATCGTTACGCAGACGTGCCGAAACTTAAGCTGCAAGAAGCGTTTCGTCTGCTGGATGAGCAGCTTCGTCAACGATTATGACGGAAGCTTGAAACGCCATGTCATATTGCAAATGAATCCCGGAAGTTTTAAGGTAATGTACATAATGGTTGCCGGACGAACGATTCATGCAGTGGACGAGCCTGGTGCTTTCAGAATCAATGATGACGAATCAGATGATTTCAGGATCGATCATGACTAACCGGTGTGCCAACTTCACAGGAGGGAGAGGAGCTTATGAAATCAACTGCCTGGATATGGCGAATCGCCGCTACAGCCTCGATTGTAGCTACGGTTCTGCTCATTGCCGGCTTTGTATATGCGTTTCGGGATATTAACTATCCCCAGGGACAGGTAATCACTGAGCAACCAGGCGAAACCGAGATCGAATCCGTGCCGCCAGCGACCGCGGAGCCACAGGGGCTGCCTGCGCTTCCGGAGACCATTAAAGTGGCGGCCATCGGCGACTCGCTGACAAGGGGAACCGGAGATGCCGGAGGCGGGTATGTGCGGCGCACGATCGATTTGCTGAATGCGGAGGGCCGGGAAACGGAGCTGCTGAATAACCTGGCCGTCAACGGGCAAACCACTGAGCAGCTGCTGCCGAAGCTTGGTGAACGAGGGGTCCGATATTCACTGGAGCAGGCTGATTTGATCTTGCTGACCATCGGCGGCAATGACTTGTTTCAAGGCAGCGGCCTGTTATCTTCTGTAAACTCGGGCGCTGCCGAGCTGGAGCTGGATCCGGAACTGCTGATGGAGGCGCTCCCGCAGGCAACCGAGCGATTGCAGCGCATCCTGGGAACCTTGCGGGAGATTAATCCTCATGCCCGCATTGTCTACGTAGGGCTGTATCATCCGTTTGCGGATTTGCCGGAGCTGCTCATCCCCGGAAATATCGTGGTATCCGCCTGGAATCAGGCCGCGATGGAAATGATCAGCCGGGATGCCAATATGACGCTAGTTCCAACGTTTGACCTGTTCCAGCACAAGCTGGATGTGTATTTATCCTCGGATCATTTCCATCCGAACGGCGAGGGATATCAGGCGATAGCGGAACGAATCGTGAAAGGCTTGTTGTGACAGGCGGGACGCCCGCCTGGCGTATAGCCGCGAGCATGAAGATAGCGGAGGAGGCTTAAGCGTTGAACGGAAAATCTTCGGAAGTTGTATTGTCAGTCGAGCATGTTAAGAAAAAGATTGGTCGAAAATGGATTATACACGACGTGACCTTTGATGTGAGAGCGGGCGAAATCTTCGGCTTTCTCGGCCCGAACGGAGCCGGCAAAACGACGACGATCCGGATGCTGGTCGATTTGATCAAGCCGACCTCCGGTGTGATCAAGGTCAGCGGTTATGATGTCAATCGTCAGCAGGAGCAGGCGCTTCGTTATGTCGGCTCGATCGTGGAAAATCCCGAGATGTATTCGTTTCTGACCGGCTGGGAAAATCTCGAACATTTTGCGCGGATGCAAAAGGGAGTCGATCAGGCCAGAATCACCGAGGTGGTTGATCTGGTCGGGATGAATCGAAGAATTCACGACAAGGTCAGCACCTATTCCCTAGGCATGAGACAGCGGCTGGGCATCGCTCAGGCGCTGCTTGGCCGCCCAAAGCTGCTCATCCTCGATGAGCCGACTAACGGCCTGGATCCGAAGGGGATCAAGGAGATGAGGCAGTTCATTCAGCGCTTAGCGGACGAGGGGCTGGCGGTATTTGTATCCAGTCATCTGCTCAGTGAAATTCAGCTGCTGTGTGACCGGGTGGCCATTATTAGCAGCGGCCGGATTCTGGCTGTCGGCGAAGTGGAGGAATTGATATCCGGCAGCAGCGATCTGGTGATATGGGATCTTCAGCCGGCTGCGAAGGGCAAGCAGATATTGGAGCAGCTGGAGGCTTGCCAGGTAGTGGAGCATCCGGAAGAAGAGCTGGATGATGGAATATTAGCCGGGATGTCCCCGGATGCGATTGTGACGCGAATGCAAGAGTATGCCACCTCCCGGACGGTCGAGCGGCTCGTTCGCGAAGGTATTGAAGTTCGGGCGGTTCACCGGATCAATCCTACACTGGAGCAGCTGTTCCTCCAGATGACGGAGGGTGAGAATATTGAGTAGCTTGTGGCCTTTGATCCAGAATGAAACGATAAAAATTGTCAAACGCAAGCGATTTTATGTCATATTGCTTGTGCTGCTCGTTCTGGTGCCGATGTTTACATATGCACAGATGAAATCGGCAGAGAGAAGCCGCGACAAGTTTAACAGCGACTGGCGGCTGGAGCTGCAGCAGCGGATCACGGACAACGAGTCTTCGCTCAGCAGCGACCGGATTCCGGATGAATGGAAGCGATACCGGATGATTTTTATTCAGCAAATGCGGTATTATTTGGAGCATGATGTAAATCCTAATGAACCGAATGGCGTCACATTTACCCGTGAGTTCATGAATAATTCCATCTCCTTGTTCATCCCGCTCATGATTATGGCGATCGCCTCCGATATTGTGTCCGGGGAGCGGACGACGGGGACGATCAAGATGCTGCTTACGCGCCCGGTCAAGCGATGGAAAGTGCTGCTCAGCAAGCTGGTCGCACTGTTGATGTTTATCTCGCTCATCGTGGTGTCGGCATATATTATCGCTTATCTTGTGTCCGGATTGGCCTTCGGCTACGCCGGGTTTAATCTGCCGATATTCACGGGCTTTACGATCGTAGGCTCGGAGGTTGACATGTCCACGGTTCAAGCGGTGCCGCAGTGGAAGTATTTGCTGATGCAAGGCGGTCTCGTCTGGTATGTCGGTGTCTGTGTCGGCATGCTGGCCTTTATGGTGTCCGTGCTTGTACGAAGCACGGCGGCCAGCATCGTCATTATGATGGCGGCTCTCATTGCAGGCAATATTTTGACGAACATGGCCTCCGCTTGGAACAGTGCCAAATATCTGTTCATGGTGAATTTGAACCTGACCGACTATTTGGCCGGCAATCTGCCTCCAATTGAAGGCATGACACTCAATTTTTCCCTGATTGTACTGGCGGTTTGGGCGGCTTTGGCCATCCTAGTTTCATTCAGCGTCTTTACGAGAAGGGATATATTGAATTAAAATGGACAAAGCATGAAACATCTGTTTGCATTTTTTCTAGGGTATGATTCCCAAAGTATCGTTAATGAATGTTTTGATATGAGAATTGAAGGAGGAGCATGAATGGTCGAACAGATCGATTTGTTTGCAGAGTCATCACAGAATGGCGGTAACAGCCGTTCAGGATACGATGCTGACGACATTCAAGTGCTCGAAGGCTTGGTTGCGGTACGCAAACGGCCAGGCATGTACATAGGCAGCACCAGCACGTCCGGCTTGCATCATCTGGTGTGGGAGATCGTGGATAATGCCGTTGACGAGCATTTGGCCAAGTACTGCACGAGAATTGAAATTACATTGCATCAAGACGGTTCGGTGACCGTCTATGATAACGGGCGCGGAATTCCGACCGGCATGCACAAGACAGGCATCCCTACTCCACAGGTGGTCTTTACGATTCTGCATGCTGGCGGTAAATTCGGCGGGTCGGGATATAAGAAATCGGGCGGATTGCACGGGGTTGGTGCATCGGTGACTAACGCGCTGTCCGAATGGCTCGTAGTGGAGATCTATCGCGATGGCAAAATTCATCGTCAGCGCTTCGAGTACTGGAAGGACAAGAACGGCAAGGAGCATGTAGGTGAGCCGGTGACCGGGCTTGAGGTGCTTGGCAATACGAACAAGACCGGGACCAAGATTACGTTTAAGCCAGATGCACGCGTCTTCACGGCCAGCACCAATCTCAACTACGACACGTTGGCCGAGCGGCTTCAGGAGATCGCGTTTCTTAACTCGGGCTTGCGCATCGTGCTCAAGGATGAGCGAAGCGGCAATGGCGAAGAGTTCTTCTACGAAGGCGGAGCGAGCCAGTTCGTTCAGTTTCTGAATGAAGGCAAGGATGTGCTTCACGATGTCATCCATTTCTATGCCGAGAAGGATGATATCGAAGTGGAGATCGCGCTGCAATACAATGCCGGTTATACGGAGACGCTGGCATCCTTCGTCAACTCCATCCCGACCCGGGGCGGAGGAACGCATGAGACCGGCTTTAAGACGGCATACACGCGTGTGATGAACGATTATGCCCGGAAGAACAGCCTTCTGAAGGAGAAGGACAAGAACCTGGAGGGCAACGATCTGCGGGAAGGGATGATGGCGGTCATCAGCGTCAAAATGTCGGAGGTGGAATTCGTCGGCCAGACGAAGGATCAGCTTGGCAGCGCCTCCGCCCGCAGTGCGGTTGATAGTATCGTAACCGAGAAGATGCAGATTTTCCTGGAGGAGAATCCGCAAGTTGCACAAACGCTGCTGAAGAAAGCGATCCAGGCTTCCAAAGCCCGCGAAGCGGCCCGCAAAGCCAGAGACGAGATGCGCAGCGGCAAGAAGCGCAGCGAGAGCTCCAATCTGGGCGGCAAGCTGACGCCGGCTCAATCGAAGGATTTCACGAGGACGGAGCTGTTTATCGTGGAAGGCGATTCCGCTGGCGGCTCGGCGAAGCAGGGCCGGGATTCGAAAATCCAGGCGATTCTACCGCTGAAGGGCAAGCCGATGAACCCGGAGAAGTCGAAGCTGGCTGATATTTTGAAAAACGAGGAGTACCGGGCGATTGTATCGGCGATTGGAGCTGGAATCGGCACCGAATTTTCCTCGTCGGACAGCAATTATTCCAAGATCATTATCATGACCGATGCGGACACCGACGGCGCACATATTCAGGTGCTGCTGCTCACGTTCTTCTATCGGTACATGAAGCCCCTCATTGATGAGGGCAGGGTCTATATAGCCCAGCCGCCGCTCTACAAAATCGCCAGCCGTTCAGGCAAGCTGGAAACGGTGCGATATGCGTGGACGGAGGAGCAGCTGGCTAACTATCTGAAGGAATTCAAAAATTATGAGCTGCAGCGCTATAAGGGGCTCGGCGAGATGAACCCGGATCAGCTGTGGGAAACGACCATGAATCCGGAGACACGGACGCTGCTGCAGGTCCAGATTGAAGATGCGGCCAAAGCGGAACGGCGCGTATCGACGCTAATGGGAGACAAGGTCGATCCGCGCAAGCGCTGGATCGTGGAGAACGTCGATTTTGCCGAGTCTGAGGAATAGAAGGTGAATGAATGAGTTTATCCGAGCAGTTTTTACCCGCGTATTTGGAAGAGGTTGTCGGTGACCGTTTTGGACGGTACTCGAAATATATTATTCAGGACCGGGCGATTCCCGATGTTCGCGATGGCCTGAAGCCGGTTCAGCGCCGCATTCTGTATGCGATGTATGATTCCGGGAATACCCCGGACAAGCCATATCGCAAATCGGCCAAGACGGTCGGAGACGTGATGGGGAACTATCATCCGCACGGCGACAGCGCGATCTATGAAGGCATGGTGCGGATGGCCCAGCCGTGGAAGATGGGGCATGTGCTTGTGCAGGGTCACGGGAACTGGGGCTCTGTGGATGATGACCCGGCGGCGGCTATGCGTTACACGGAAGCGCGCCTGTCTCCGATTGCGATGGAGCTGCTGCGCGACATTGAGAAGCGCACCGTATTGTTCAAGGATAATTTTGATAACACGGCGAAGGAGCCGGTCGTGCTTCCTTCGCGTTATCCGAACTTGCTGGTGAACGGAGCGAGCGGCATTTCCGCCGGATTCGCCACGGAAATTCCGCCGCATAATTTGCGTGAGGTGATCGATGCGTGTATCGCGGTCATGCAGAAGCCAGATATTGAGCTGGCTGACATTATGACCTTTATCAAAGGGCCGGATTTTCCAACCGGCGGCATCATCATGGGGCGGGAAGGCATCCTCGATGCCTATCGCACCGGCAAGGGACGCATATACATCCGGGCGAAGACCGAGATTGAATCGCTTCGCGGCGGCAAGCAGCAAATCGTCATTACCGAGATTCCGTATCAGGTGGTCAAGTCGAGACTGGTGACTGCGATGGAGAACATCCGTCTGGAGAAGAAGGTTGAAGGCATCGCTGAAGTTCGGGATGAGAGCGGCCGCGACGGCCAGCGGATCGTCGTTGAGCTGAAGAAGGATGCGGATGCGAACGGGATTCTCGCGTACCTGCTCAAGAAGACGGATCTTCAGGTCAACTATAACTTCAACATGGTGGCGATTGTGAACAAAACGCCGCAGCAGCTCGGATTGAAGGCGATGCTGGAAGCCTACATCGCCCATCAGCGCGAAGTGGTGACCCATCGTACCCAGTATGAGCTGGAGCGTGCAGAAGACCGTGCGCATGTGCTTGAAGGGCTTGTGAAGGCCTTGAACATTTTGGATGAGGTCATCAATGCGATTAAAGCCTCCAAGAACCGCCAGGACGCGCAGAAGAACCTGGAATGGATGTTTGGTTTTACGGAGCGGCAGGCAGATTCGATTCTGACATTGCAGCTGTACCGCCTGACCAATCTTGAAATTCATCAGCTTCAGAAGGAACTGGATGAGCTGATGAAGAAGATCGACAATTTACGCTCCATTCTGGACAATGACAAGAAGCTGATCGGCGTGATTCGCAAGGAGCTGCTTGAAATCCGGGAGAAGTACGGCGTCGACCGCCGTTCCGACATTCAGGATGAAGTGGAAGAGATCAAGGTGAATCTTGAAGTGCTCGTTAACGCGGAGGATGTGCTTGTGACACTGTCCAAGGATGGTTACATCAAGCGGACCAGCATGCTGTCCTTCACCCGCTCCGGCGGTGAGCTTGAGAGCTCGGGCGTGAAGGAAGGCGATTATATTACACGCCTGTTCGAAGTGAACACGCTGGATAGCTTGCTGATCTTCACCGATCGCGGACAGTATTTCCTGCTGCCTGTTCACCAAGTTCCGGAGTACAAATGGAAGGATGCGGGAACGGCGATCGTGAATGTGATTCAGCTGCCGAAGGAAGATTCCATCGTCTCTGTGATTCCGGTGTCCAATCTTGATGAGGCTGGCAAAACCCTGGTGTTTGTTACCCGCAAGGGACAGGTCAAGCGGACAGAGCTGAAGGATTATGCCACGAAGCGGACCGGCGCGGTAGCGGCGGTGAAGCTGGCTGCAGATGATCGGGTCTTGAGCGTAACGATGAGTGATGGCACCAAGGAAATGATGCTGGTAACGAAGGGTGGCATGAGCATTCGCTTCCGTGAGTCGGAGGTGAACAGCATGGGACGCGTGTCCGGCGGGGTACGCGGCATTCAGCTTCGGGATGACGATGAAGTCGTGGCTTCGCTTTGGGTTGAAGAAGATGAAGGCGAAGTGCTCACGATAACGGATCTCGGCTACGGCAAGCGCAGTCTGCTCATCGATTATGCGGCGCAAAGCCGGGGAGGAAAAGGCATCGTCACCTTCGAATTCAAGGAAGGCAAGCGCGTCAAACCGAACGGAAATGTTATTGTCGGTGCGTTCTACTGCCGTGAACCGATGGATATTACGGCGTATGATCAGCATGGGCAGCCTTATCTGATTCATTCGGAGAAAGTTCCGATTGCCGAACGCAAATCTGTCGGCAAGCTGCTGGTGGATGTTGGCAAGAACGGTATTGTGCAGGATCTGGTCGTGCATCCGAAGCCGGAGCAGAACAAGGAAGGCTGATTGCGGGGACGATTGTCGCAATTTTGTAAGCCTGATCGGTTGTTAAGAACCATCCCCTGGAAATTCATTGGTGAATCCAATGGCATTTTCAGGGGATTTTTGTGTGTGCGAGTGCAGATTCATCGCAGGTTACCTCCGCGAATTTAGTTTGCACTATACTACATAAGTAACTATGTGTCGAATTAAACGGAAACATGAGATGCCTTGAATGACAAGGGATATCAGGAAATGTCGTATTGTTGGAAATTATATTTTTTTACGAAAAAAGCAGGAATATGGAAGAGCAAGCGCGAAAGTTAATCCTATAAATAAACAGGAACTATGTATGCCATTACATCAATAGGAAGACGGGGTGTATCCCAAGCGGGTGCGCAACCGGAAAGGACGGGATAACGATGTATACAGCCGAGTTTGCCAAGGTATGGTCCAAGCTGGCCAAGGATTACAAGCTGCATATGGAGGGGGGGCTCGCGCCCTCGTTAACGGAAGCGCAGTTAACCGTACTTGAGGTGCTGGAGGAGCAGCAGCGCATGAAGCCCTCGGATTTTATTCCTTATCTGGCCACCAGCCCTGCGGCAGTCACGATGCTCCTGGACCGGATGGAGAAGAACGGCCTTATTTTGCGAGAACGGGATGAAGAGGATCGACGCATTGTATGGGTCACGATCTCATATAAAGGAAAGGAAGAGTACAAGCGGGGCCTGAAAGTCCGCGACGAGTATTTGTCACAGGTGTTAAGCCGGATATCGTCGCATAATCAGCAGCTGCTTATCTATTTGCTCGGCAAGATCAGCACAGCGCCCCAGGAAGCGCTGGTGGAGGCTTAACAGACATAGAGCCCCTGATGCAGGAAGGGAATAGGATGCTATTCCATCTTCAAGCACCAGGGGCTCTATTAATTGAATGGGTCAGTCTCGCAGCTGCAGTGCACGCTGGATCAGCTCCGGCTGGAACAGGCTCCATGGATGCGCCGCAGGCGGCATGGCCTGGATCACAATCTCTTCCTTGCTGGTCGGATGAGGGAACCCGAGCTGCACGGACCATAAGGCAATCTGCTGGCCCGCCTTGTTCAAGCGGCTGCCGTATTTCTGGTCCCCGTACAGCGGGTGACCCAGTTGGCTTAACTGAACGCGAATCTGGTGAGGCCTTCCGGTATGAAGCTCGATAAGCACCAAAGACAGTTTGTCATTTGTGGCCAGTACGGTGTAATCCAGCACCGCTTCCTTGGCTCCCTCGGTTCCTTTCGGGACGACGGACACCGTATTGGTTCTGGAATCCTTGTACAGCATATCCACCAGACGACCGTTCGCTTTGGACGGAGTGCCGTGAACGACGGCAACGTAACGTTTGCGAAGGCTGCGGCTGCGGACGGCTTCCGACAGGCGTGAGGCTGCCTTGGACGTTTTGGCGAATACCATAGCCCCGCCGACTGGCCGGTCAAGGCGATGGACAAGTCCGAGGTATACATTGCCCGGCTTGTTATAGCGTTCCTTGAGATCCTGTTTCAGAATCGTCAGCATATCCGGGTCGCCGGTCGCATCTTCCTGGGAAGGAATGTTTACCGGCTTGCTTACGGCAAGCACATGATTATCCTCGAACAGTACGTCGATGTGCGGATAGACTGTGCGGTGTTCACCGCTCATCGCTTACGACTCCCAGCGACCGAGAATGCCGCATGGAAGGTTTAACCCTGAACGGGTAATCGGCAGCCCGATTTCACCCGCGGTAATCGTCCCTCCGAATTTCGGCTTCATGGTCATGGTCAGCATATTGTTCAGCACGGACGGGGAAATTCCTGTTGTGTAGGAATTGATAAGCATGAACAGCGGCTGATCGGAAATGATCTCAAGACAGCTCTCCAGGAACGGGTAGAGACTGTGCTCCAGCTTCCACGTCTCGCCTCCGGGACCGCGCCCGTAAGATGGGGGATCCATAATGATGGCGTCATAACGATTGCCGCGGCGCTGCTCGCGCTGTACGAACTTGAACACATCATCCGTAATATAGCGGATCGGGTGATCCGCCAGCCCGGACAATGCGGCATTCTCCTTCGCCCATTGCACCATGCCTTTCGCGGCATCGACATGAACGACCTGCGCACCCGCCGATGCGGCGGCTACCGTTGCCCCGCCCGTATATGCAAACAGGTTGAGCACCCGGATCGGCCGTCCAGCGGCTGCAATCTTGTCCATCATCCAGCGCCAGTTGGCTGCCTGTTCAGGGAACAGCCCGGTATGCTTGAAGCTGGTCGGACGAATATAAAATTTGAGCCGGTCATAGGAAATCGTCCACCGTTCGGGAATCTGCTTCTTCATCTCCCACTGTCCGCCTCCGGACGAACTGCGATGATAATGCCCGTGCACATTTCGCCATAATCCGTCCTCTTGCTTGATCGGCCATATAATTTGCGGATCGGGCCGGCGAAGAATGACATCGCCCCAGCGCTCCAGCTTCTCGCCGCCTCCGGTATCAATGACCTCGTAATCTTGCCAATCTTGAGCTACATACATGTTGATAACCATCCTCTAAACGTCATTTGGATTTTATTGTACACCAAATGGCACGCGAAATGCTACCAAGCAGGGAGGAGCTGAGCGTTCGTTTCAGCCGGATGGAAAGGAGGCGGCTAAAGAGCTGCCCGCCTAGATCCTTAAGTTCGAACATAAGCAGATACGGAAACCTCTGCTTTGCATCATGGGGATTCCGGCTTCGTTTCAATCGTCAGCCCTTCGACATGCTTGCGTTTCATCAAATTTCGCTTTTTGCGGTTTTCCTTACTCTCAAATACGATGTCCAGATCGTATTCCTCCGGATATAGCTCCTCCGCACCGATAAAGGGCTTCAGCCGCTTGTGATTGATCCGTACCTTATCGTTCTGGATCATGACGCCGACATTCCCTCTTCCGTCGGGCAGATCATACACCGTGCCGCTGCGTTTCAAATAGGGGATATATACCCTGTCGCCCAAGCGAAATTTCGGCCGGGTTGCTGCTTCATTGGCGGCATGTTCTGCTTCCGTAACCGCTGGCTCTTGCCGGAAGTAGGGAGGAGCAGTCTCCTCGCTATCTGGCACCGCCGGTTGGCTGCTTATGACCGTCTCGCCCAGGGATGCGTCCTGTGCGTCCTGGTCCGATCCGCGTTCGCTGATGCGATCAGGCTCATGGTCCAGAGACAGATCGACGCTGCGGCCGAGCTGTGAAATTTCCCGGGATCTGGCGATGATCGCTTCCGGGATGCCCAGCCTGGCTGCGATGACAAAGGCGTAGCTGTGTCCGGCTTCGCCGATACGCAGACGGTATAGCGGCTCCAGCGTTTCGGTATCAAATTCCATGCGGGCATTTTCGAACCCCGGGGAACGGGTGGCAAAATTTTTGATCTCGGTAAAATGGGTCGTGACCACGACGGTTGCCTGACGCCGGTGGAGCTCCTCAAGTATGGCGATGGACAATCCAACGCCCTCCCCCGGATCGGTACCGGAGGCCATTTCATCGAGCAGGACAAGCGTGGATGTGCCGGCCGTTAACAATATATCTTTGATATTCCGGATATGGGCCGAGAAGGTGCTGAGCGCATGCTCCAGGCTCTGACCGTCTCCGATGTCGACAGCCACTTCCTCGAAGATGGCGCATTCGCTTCCCTCCTGAACCGGCACCAGCAGCCCGGACTGCACCATCAATGTGATCAGCCCGATCGTCTTGAGCGCCGATGTTTTGCCGCCGGTATTCGGACCGGTAATGATGAGAGTTCTGTAGCCCCGGCCAATCCGAAAATCTAGCGGAATCATGGCCGCGCCAAGCAGCGGATGGACCGCTCCTATCAGATGGATGTATCCCTCCTGATTGAGGCTTACATTGCGCCCGCCGATGGCCAGTGCATACTTGCCCCTTGCGAGTATAAAATCATACATGCCAACTGTATCGACATTGATTCTCAGCTCCTGTTCATATCGCTCCGTCAGACCTGTCAGTTCGCTTAATATTTTTGTTTCCTCCTTGGCTTCCTCGCTTTGCAGCAGGCTCAGTTCCATCTGGAGTGAAAGCAACTCTTGAGGCTCGATAAATACCGTCTGGCCGCTGGCCGATTCGTCAAGAAGGGTCCCTTTGATCTGCTTGCGATACTCTTTCTTGACAGGGAGCACGTAGTGCCCGGCACGTTTGCTGATGACATGCTCCATCAAGATGCTTTGATGACGGTTAAGCAGCTGGTCCAGCTTTCGTTTGATCCGCTCCCCGGTCACCTGGATTTTTTTGCGGATCTTGGCGAGCTCCTTGCTGGCATGATCGACGATGCGGCCGCCGTGAATGCTGGTTTCAATTTCATTCAGCAGCTGGTCCAGCTCTTGCATGGAGGCTGCATAGCTTGAAATAGTGGGGGCGAGCTCGCCTTTGGCGGCCATATACTTGATCAGCTGGCGGCAGCTCCGCAAAAACTGGGCAATATGCCCTAAATCGCGCTCGGTCAGCACATACCCGGTACCGAGCAAATCCAGCACGAGCTCAATGCCCTCGAGTGAAGGTAGGGGGACGCTGGCCCTTGCTTCAAGCAGCCTCCGTGCTTCCTCGGTTTCCCACAGCCGGTGTCTGATCGCTTTCGGCTGCGTTAACGGGGCGAGCTGCTGGATATGTCGCTGGCCGAGGTAAGTGACCGCATAGTGCTCCAGCTCCGCCCGAATTTTGGAAAACTCCAGTTTGCTCATCGCTTCATTCATTATTTGGTTATTCATCGCTTCTCGCTCCTTTGATAGGTAAGTTCCCTTGCATACAATATCGAGCCCATACAAAAAAGCGGCAAGTGAACAGGGTTCACTTGCCGCCGGAAGAAGGGTACACGCTCACAAGATACTTGAAACAAGCCTTGCCTTCGGTCAGGGGTGGACACCGGGGCGGTGCTGACCGGGGAAAGCAAAAGGCAAAAAAACCGTGCTGAACTACAGCACGGCTCGAATGTATCTTATCAGAGTGAACCCGAAAAGGGCTTCAATTGATATCCGTAGTTCTTAACTAATTCAACGGACAGAATCGGCACAGCAAAATAAACATGCCCGAAATCCGGGACACGCACATAAAAACTGGCAAGCTCCATCCATATGAAATTTGGTTAGTTAAGAACATTCACCGACATCAAAATCTCTCCTTATATGAAAGGGTATGGCCTAACTATAAAACTGCGGGGATGCGGAAGTCAATAGGCAGACTCATAAAATGTTTCATTTGCTTCCAAACTTGTTTTGTCGTTCAGATTGCGTTACGCTGGAATTAGTAACATTAGGGATTTTTTAACGAGGAGAGACAGGAGGAACTGTATTTATGGGGAAAATGCTGACACGCGCAGAGGTTCCTGTCCATGAGACGTGGGACCTGACCGACTTATTTCCGTCACAAGAGGCATTTGAGAAAGGCTTGGAAGCTGTTCTGAAGCAGGCAGAATCACTTACCCGATTCAAAGGGCGCCTTGGCGAAGGAGCCTCCGTGCTGCTGGAATGCTTGAACGAACAGGAGGCGCTATTGGAGGAAGCGGGGAAAGCGGCTGCCTATGCCCGGCTTCGGCAATCCGAGGACGGCACCAATCCGCTGAATCTGTCCAATTCGGCGAAGTCCGGCGATGTGATGTCTAGAATTATGTCATCGCTGACCTTTGTTGAATCCGAACTGCTGGAGCTTGAAGACGGCTGGCTTGACAGGTATCTACAAGAAGAGAAGGGGCTGGCCTCGTACGAACGCAGCCTTAAGCTGCTGCTTGACACGAAGCCGCATCGTCTGACCTCTGAAACGGAGCAGGTGCTGGCCTCACTGGGCGAAGTGCTTGGCGCACCTTACCGGATCTATTTACGCGGCAAGCTGTCGGATATGACCTTTGAGGATATCGGCGAAGGCGAGGAGAAGCAGCCCGTATCGTTCCGCCTCTATGAGAATACATATGAGATGAGCGAGGATACCGAGCTGCGCCGTGCGGCTTATGCTTCCTTCAGCAAGTCGCTGCAAGGGTCGCGCCACACGTTTGCCGAAGCCTATGCAACCGAAGTGAAGAAGCAGGTCATCCTGTCCCGCCTGCGGGGATACTCCTCCGTAACGGAGATGCTGCTGAAGCCGCAGCAGGTTACGACCGAGATGTACGATCTCATTCATGATACGATCCTGACAGAATTGGCTCCACATATGCGTCGGCTGATGAAATTGAAAAAGCGGGTGCTCGGCCTGGACAAAATGCTGTTCTGTGATCTGAAAGCACCGCTGGATCCGGACTTCAATCCAAGCATTTCCTATGAGGAAGCATGTTCGACCATCCGCAGTGCGCTTGCGGTGCTCGGACCGGAATACGGGGAGATCGTGGATTCCACCTTTACGAAGCGCTGGGTTGACTATGCCGACAATATCGGAAAATCCACAGGAGCCTTCTGCTCTTCAACGTATGGTGTGCACTCCTACATTCTTGTGACGTGGGCGAACAACATGCGCAGCGCCTTCACGCTGGCGCATGAAGTCGGGCATGCCGGACATCTGATGCTGGCAGGGCGCAATCAGCGCATCACCAATGCCCGTCCATCGATGTACTTCATTGAAGCTCCGTCGACGATGAATGAGCTGTTGCTGGCTGATCATCTGATGAAGAACGCGGAAGACAAACGGATGCGCCGCTTCATTATTCAGCAGCTTCTCAGCACCTACTATCACAACTATGTGACCCATCTGCTGGAAGCAGAACTGCAAAGAAGAGTGTACCGCTGGGCAAGTGAGGATCATGCGATTACAGCCGATAAGCTGTCCGAGCTGAAGGGACAGGTGCTCTCTGATTTCTGGGGCGACGCACTTGAACTGGATGAAGGGGCGAAGCTGACCTGGATGAGACAGCCGCATTATTATATGGGATTGTACCCGTATACGTATGCTGCGGGCTTGACCGCTTCGACGGCGGCGGCCCAAGTGATCCGCGAGGAAGGCCAGCCTGCGGTGGACCGCTGGCTTGAGGTGCTGAAAGCAGGAGGCAGCCTGGAGCCGCTGAAGCTGATGGCGCTGGCTGGAGTGGATATGTCCACATCCGAGCCGATCTCCCGCGCCGTTGCGTATGTCGGTTCCCTGATCGATGAGCTAGAAGCGTTGTACGAGTAAGTCATATCCGGAATTCATGACATTAAGCGAACAACATATATAGGAGAACAACCCCAAGGGTCCCGTTATGAAGG